>JANPAP010000526.1:0-3984 GCA_031429975.1 Chitinophagaceae bacterium | reverse complement strand
CTTAATAAAAGAAGGGTTATTGTACAATGTTACCTTGCTATTTAAAAATTGCTGCAGATTTTTTTGCATGCTGCCATGTTATTTTTTTTTCTTCAATAAAACGCCGATTGCAATAATTACCCACACAATATTCACCACCATATTGGGCCAAGTTTGATGAACATAAGTGTAAATGGTAAATAAAATACCACCTCCTAAATTGCTGATAATATACAAAGCAGAATTGCTTTTTATTTTTCCGGTGATATTTAAAAAATAGGCACCAACTAAAAGTAGGGTGCCTATCCAGCCGATAATTTCTATAAAATTTAATTGCATTTTATCCGATGGCCTGGTTTAAATCGTCAATTAAATCACCAGCATCTTCAATACCCACACTCAACCGAATCAACCCATCACTCAATCCGTTTTTTAATCTTTCTTCTCTGGGAATAGAAGCATGCGTCATGGAAGCCGGATGGTTAATCAGCGATTCAACACCACCTAAACTTTCGGCAAGTGAAAATAATTTTGTTGAGGATAAAACTTTGTTGGCCGCCTCAATGCTTTCATCTTTTAAAGTAAAACTGATCATACCACCAAAGCCACGCATTTGTTTTTTTGCAACAGCATAACCGGCATTGTCTTCAAAGCCGGGCCAATAAACTTTGGCCACTTTTGGATGATTGCGCAACCAATGTGCAATTGCAATGCCGTTTTCGCAATGTTGTTTCATACGGATGTGTAACGTTTTTATGCCCCTTAAAACCAAAAAACAATCCATTGGGCCGGGTACAGCGCCGCAACTTTTTTGTATGAGGTATAACTTTTCTCTTAGTTCTTTGTCATTCATCATCAGGCAACCCTGTATCACATCGCTGTGGCCACCCAGATATTTTGTTGCAGAGTGCATCACAATATCAGCACCCATATCCAACGGGTTTTGTAAGTAGGGTGATGCAAAAGTATTGTCCACACATAAAATAGCAGCGGCCGCTTTTGAAATTTTGCTTACCGCTTCTATATCGGTAATATTCATTAATGGATTGGTGGGTGTTTCCAACCAAATTAATTTGGTATTTGGGCTAATGGCATCCTGGATATTTTGCGGATTGGTAGTATCAACATAAATAAATTTGATGCCGAATTTTTCGAAAATTTTTGTGAACAGGCGGTAAGTACCGCCATACATATCGCTGGCTGCAATCACTTCGTTTCCGGGTTCCATTAATTTTATAACCGCATCTGTTGCGGCAACACCGCTGCTAAATGCCAACGCATATTGTGCATTTTCAATAACCGCAAAAGCATCTTCCAATGCTTTACGTGTAGGGTTTTGGCTACGGGCATATTCATATCCCTTATGCTGGCCTGGGGCCGATTGTACATAAGTAGAGGTTTGATAAATTGGAGTCATTATGGCACCGGTACTGGGATCGGGTGTTGCACCGGCATGTATAATTTTTGTGGCTAGTTTTAATTTTGAATTTGTATCCATTTCTGTATTTATTTAAACTGTAATTCTTGTAAAGTTAATTGAAAAGCAAGGGTAAATAAGTTCTAAAGTTGGGCTGTTAAATGGCTGTACATTTAAATGATATGTGCTGCACATAAATACCTCCAATCGTAATTATCTGCTTCGAGTATGCCACGTGCTGTAACAGGTTTTTGTAATACCGCTGATTTTAATATGCCGGCATTAACCAATTTCTTTTTCGATTCGTGGATATAATCAGTCATCCGTTCGTTTTTCATCCAATCTTTTTGTGGTGGTTCAAAAGCAACTTTGTCTTTTCGCCAAACAATTTCAGCAGGTAGTTTTTTTACCATGGCTTTTCGCAATAACCATTTTGTCCAGCCTTTATGAATTTTAAAATTTGCAGGCAATGAAAAAATAAATTCAACCAGTTCGTGATTTAAAAATGGCAATCTTACTTCTACACCATGCGCCATACTGTTTCGGTCGGCAAAGCGCAATAATTCTTCTAACCCAAATGTGTCGGTATTAAAAAACAGGATGTCATTCAATTTTGTAATGATGGGTTTTTGTATTCCCTCCCATTCCCTGCCACGCAGGGCATTTAAAAAATCTTTATTGATATCCGGTTGCCTGATAATTTTATTGTATTCTTTTGTTTCTAAGTGAATGGCTGCATGGGCTGGTAAATAAGTTGCCAGGTAATTTCCAAATCCCCAGCGGAAAGGCGTTTTATTTTTTTTGAAAATATTTTTTTCATCCATGGCCTCTGCAAATTTTTTGCGGCTGATGAGTTGTTGCAGATACCAATGGATGTATTTATGGTAACCGGCAAGGGTTTCATCGGCTCCCTGACCATCCAGCATTACTTTAATGCCATGTTGAGAGGCCAGTTCAAAAACTTTATACTGGGCAAAAATGCTGGAAGATTGAAAAGGTTCTTCCTGATGGTAACAGAGTTTTTCAAAATCATCTACAAGGCCGTTGATGGTGGGGGTAATAGTATAATTGCGGACATTGAATTTGTCAATTATGGATTCGATATACCTCGATTCATCTTTTACAAATCCGGGAAATACAGCAGAAAATGTTTGTTGATTTTTTTTTGACTGGTTTTGAAATACACTGGCTACAATGCTCGAACTATCGAGCCCACCACTAAGGCTCGATCCGATAGTTACATCGCTTCGCAATCTTCTGTTTATTGATTGAGAAAAAAGTTTATTAAATTTTTCGATTGCCTGATCGGCGGTATAATCAATAATAATTTCTTTATCAATTTTCCAATAGGAGTGCAGTTCGTAATCAAAAATACCTGATTCAAATTTTAAATAATGGGCAGGTGGCAACGAAAAAATATTTTCAAAAAATGTTTGTTCTTTATCGTTGGCATTTTGTACATATCCCAACGCAAGATAGTTTAACAGCATTTTATTATCGGGCTGTTTTTCAATTCCAATACTCCACAAGGCTTTCATTTCGCTGGCAAAAATAAAATGCTCTTTATCCTGATAAAAATAAAATGGTTTTTCGCCAAAGCGATCTCTGGCTGCAAAGAGGGTATTTTTTTTTGCATCCCAAATTGCAAATGCAAACATGCCATCAAATTTTTGCAAACATTCTTCTTCCCAAAAATCATAAGCTGCCAAAATTACTTCGGTATCCGATTTGGAATGAAAGCGGTAACCATGGTTGTACAACTCTTCTCTTAATTCAATATAATTATAAATTTCACCATTAAAAGTGATGGTGTATCTTTTTTCTTCACCCTCTAACGATGAAAATAAAGAACGTTGCATGGGTTGTGCGGCATCATTGCTAAGATCAATTACAGAAAGTCGTCGGTGGCCAATTGCAACAGTGCAGTTTTCATTAATCCAATGCCCCTCAGCATCGGGGCCACGGTGTTGTAAAGTATCCGTCATTTTATTGATACTTCTTAAAAGTATAATCCTGTCTTCAATTCCTTTTTGAGTATGCCTGTTTAATATTCCTGCTATTCCACACATTGTGTAAATATCAAAAAAAAATCCCGTCATACAAACGGGGCTCATAAAAATTCAATTCATTTTATTAAAAGGTAATAGGCAGATTTACTTTTATATTATCCCAGGCCATCATTAAATTGGCGCCAGTACCGGTTTTTTCAAAAGCCATTACAAAATATTCGGTAAGGTCATTTTGTTTTTGAACCGGAACATCCAGCCGGGTAATATCTTTACTTTCATCGTATTTAAAGGAGCCCCAGGTATCGGTATCGCTGTTAATAATCATGGTCCATTTTTCGGCAAAGGGAATGCAGTAAATTGTATACCGGCCTTTTTTTATTTTTACTCCGCCAATACGAACATTTTGAAAAAACTCAATTTCAGTTGCTTCGTTTGCACCCAGTCTCCACACTTTTTCATATTCAATCAGGTCGCCAAAAATTATGCGGCCGTTTTTTTGAGGCCTGCTAAAAATAACTCTGGCTACTAATGGCTCGGTAATTTTATCCTGAATTTTTAAAACCGGATACAGGTTTGGGT
>JANPAP010000525.1:0-6123 GCA_031429975.1 Chitinophagaceae bacterium | reverse complement strand
AATGGCTGCTGTAAAATCACTGCCCTCCCTCCCCAGAGTGGTGCTTTCGTTTTCATCTGTAGCGCCAATAAACCCTTGTGTAATGATAAGGTCTTCGGTTTTAAAAATTGGTTGCACCGTTGCTGCAACTTGCATGCTGGTATATTTCCAATCAATGTATGCATCCCTAAAATTGTCGTCCGTCCTTATCACATCTCTTACATCAATCCATTTATTTTTAAGCTGGATATGATTGAAATAATGACTGACAATTACGGTACTTAATAACTCACCAATACAAACAATCTGATCGTAATAATAATCGTAATCCCTTACCGGTTTGTCGTGCAGTAACCATTCCACTTCGGTAAACAGATCATTAAATTGGGGAATGATATCGCCGGCTAATTGTTTGGCAACATGCAAATGCTCTTCTTTTAATTCTTTAAACAATGATAATGCCTGCTCTTGGTTTCCGGCATAAAATTCTTCGGTAACTCTTTCCAATGCATTCGTTACTTTACCCATTGCCGAAATGATAATCAGAATTTTTTGTCCTTTATATAACTGAATAATTTTTGCAACATTTTCAATTCTTGCAATGCTATTGATACTGGCGCCGCCAAATTTAAAAACCTTCATAGTTGTGGAGGAGTTATTAGTTTATAGTTATGAGTTAAGAGTTTTAAGTTATAAGTTATAAGTTATAAGTTTTGCTGTCATTCCGAGGAACGAGGAATCTGCCCAATAAAAAACAAATGTTGAAATGAGGCAAGAGTCATGAGTAAATAATTCAAAATTCAAAATTCAAAATTCTTAATTCAAAATTCTTAATTCTTAATTCTTAATTCGTAATTCTTAATTCGTAATTCTTAATTCTTAATTCTTAATTCTTAATTCGTAATTCATAATTCTTAATTGATTCTTAATTAAAATTTGTTTCGCAAAATTAGTGGAAACCCTTTTTATTAAACCAGCATACCGTATTTTCTACGTTAGCTTTAGTTTCCTTATTTTTGAAAGCTAATTTATATTCCATTGCATTTGTAGAATAAACTGCAATTAAAAACGATTACTATGAGTATGATCAACCGCCGGGTACAAACATTGGATGAATTTACAATTCAGCAAATGCGCAATTTTCCAAATGCAACTGGAGAGTTAGCAGGTTTGCTAAGGGATATTGGCCTTGCTTCTAAAAGAGTAAACGTTGAAGTTAATAAAGCAGGCCTGGTGGATATTTTGGGAGATATGGGCTCGATAAATGTGCAGGGTGAAGAAGTAAAAAAACTGGATGTGTATGCCAACGATCAGTTTATGGGCGTATTGCAACACGGTATAAGTTGTGCCGGTATTGGCAGTGAGGAATTGGATGATGTGGTGATTTTTGATGACGAGATTAGTAATAACAGTAAATATGTTTGTCTCTTCGATCCGCTGGATGGCAGTGCCAATATTGATGTAAATGTTTCTATCGGAACTATTTTCAGTGTGTTCAGAAGGGTGACTCCATTAGGCAGCCCTGCAACACGGGAAGATTTTTTACAACCGGGTATCAAACAGGTAGCTGCCGGTTATGTTATTTATGGATCGTCTACTATTTTAGTTTATGCCACCAGAAGAGGTGTTAATGGATTTACTTTAGATCCATCCATTGGAGAATTTACGCTTAGTCATCCGGATATTATATGCCCGCCAACGGGAAAAATTTATTCAATCAACCACGGCAATTTTTTCCGGTACGAGAAAGGCGTGCAACAATATGTTACTGCCTGTCAGAAAAAAGAAAAAGATTCCGGAGGTCCGTACACACAACGTTATATTGGCAGTATGGTTAGTGATGTGCACCGCAATTTATTAAAAGGTGGCATTTTTATGTATCCGGGAACCACCGACCGGCCAGGCGGTAAATTGAGGTTATTGTACGAGTGTAATCCTTTTGCATTTATTGTAGAAGTAGCCGGTGGTAAAGCCACTGATGGGAAACAACGGATTTTAGAAATTAATCCAAATGAAGTGCATGAGCGTACACCACTTTTTATTGGCAGCCAGTTAATGATGGAAGAATTAGAAGGATACCTTGAAACGAATTAACAATTTAATGTAATAAATATTGAAATAAATCGGCTAGTTTGCCAACTTGTTTTTAGTTAATTGATATTTTATAATGCAGAAAATAATTATTTCGGTAAGCAATTTAAAAAAGAACTACGGTTCTTTTGAAGCGGTAAAAGGAATTTCATTTGATGTTTATGAAGGGGAGATTTTTGGATTGCTTGGTCCCAATGGTGCCGGTAAATCTACCACCTTAGAAATTATTGAAACCTTGCGTCAAAAAACCAGTGGCGAAGTTGTATTGGAGGGATTAAATCTGGATAAGGATGCTGATAAAATTAAAAAAATAATCGGCGTACAATTACAAACATCCGGTTATTACCCGGGGTTAAATTTACTGGAATTGATTGAACTTTTTTCGGGCCTTTACAATCAACCGGTAATAGCAATGGATTTATTGAAATTGGTAAATCTGGTAGATAAGGCCAAGAGTAAATATAAAGAATTAAGTGGGGGGCAAAAGCAGCGTTTTTCCATTGCCACAACATTAATCAATAAGCCTAAAATCGTTTTTTTGGATGAACCCACCACTGGGCTCGATCCTCAAGCCAGGCGTAATTTGTGGCAATTGATAAAAGATATAAGGGATAAGGGAACCACTGTAATTATCACTACACATTATATGGATGAGGCCGAACAATTATGCGACCGGATTGCCATAATGGATGAAGGAAAAATAATTGCATTAGCTTCGCCGGATAAATTAATTGATGAATTGGTAGCTACCGGTTTTGAAAGACCCAAGCAGGTAAAAGCCGCCAATCTGGAAGATGTATTTATTCATCTTACCGGTAAAGAAATCAGGGAAAATTAATTTTTTAATCAACTATAAATAAAAACAAAACAATGAAACAGTTTATTTTGTGCATTTGTGTATCATCCATTTCAATCAGTGCTGTGCATGCACAGGCAAAAACAAAACCCGTTGCAACACCCAAGCCTAAAACAATTGTGGCCGCAGCTGCAACCTCCAATTTAAAATCAACCCTCGACTCTTTCAGTTATGCATTGGGAATGAACATTGCTAATAATTTAAAAATGCAAAGCATTACCAAAGTAAATGCTGTAGCAATGCAAAAAGGTATGGAAGATGTGTTTAATAGTAAAGCGGCTTCTTTAACCGAGCAGCAGGCTAATACCTGTATTCAGACTGTGTTACAGGCAAATGCTTCAAAAAAATCGAGTGGCGAAGTTGCTAAAGGAAAAGCATTTTTAGAAGCAAATAAAAAACGTGCAGGAGTTACTACTTTACCAAGTGGTTTGCAGTACGAAGTGATTACTGCCGGCGATAAAAATTCGGCTACACCAAAAGCAATTGATACAGTGGTGGCACATTATGCCGGAACATTAATTGACGGAAAAGAATTTGATAACTCTTATAAAAGAGGAGAGCCTTTAACTATTCCGGTAGGTGGTGTTATCCGTGGTTGGACAGAAGCTCTGCAGCTAATGCATGTTGGCGATAAATGGAAAGTTTATATTCCCAGCGAATTGGGCTATGGCGAAAGAGGCGCTGGTGCTGATATTCCCGGAGGTGCAGCATTAATTTTTGAAATGGAATTGATTGCTATCAAGCCTGCAGTTGTTGCTACTGATTCAGAGAAAAAATAAATGAATTTTTTAAAGATGGATAATTGGTATTTTTATTTATAGAAATACCAATTATCCATTTTTCATTTTTAAAACTTTTAGTTATGGAAGCACTTCGTTATCCCATCGGAAAATATGAGCAAATGGAATTTTCTGAAAAATTATTAATGGAATGGATCATCGATATTAAAAACTTACCACAGCATTTAGAAAACTCAGTTTTAAATTTAAATGCGGCTCAGTTAAATACAAGTTACCGTGATGGCGGCTGGACCTTGCAGCAAGTAGTGCATCATGTTGCAGACAGCCATATGAATGCATACGTTCGATTTAAATTGGCGCTTACCGAAAACAATCCGGTTATAAAACCTTATGATGAAGCAGCATGGGCTAATTTAATTGATACGCAAAATGTGCCCATTAATATTTCGATTACATTGTTGCATGCACTTCATGTAAGGTGGGTTGAAATTTTACAATCATTAAATGCAGCAGATTGGAATAAAACGGTTTTTCATCCCGAGCATCAACAGGAAATGAGTTTATGGTATTTGCTTGGAATGTACGCCTGGCATGGGCGGCATCATACGGCACATATAAATTCATTAAAAGAAAAGATGGGCTGGAGGTAGATGATGGATGTGCTGGATACTGGATACTGGATGCTGGATACTTGATACTGGATGCTGGATACTGGATGCTGGATATTTGATACTGGATGCTGGATACTGGATACTTGATACTGGATACTGGATGCTGGATGCTGGATACTGGATGCTGGATACTGGATGCTGGATACTGGATACTGGATTTTTGTAGTTCGTTAGTAATTTTATTTGAGACTTTTAAAAGTCTCCAAATCTCCAAATCTCCAAATCTCCAAATCTCCAAATCTCCAAATCTCCAAATCAAAAAATCTCCAAATCAAAAAATCTTCAAATCAAAAAAAATGAACTGGAAAAAAATTGCTTCTGAATATATTTCGAAACACCCATATTTTACTGCAAGAAAAGATATTTGCGAAATGCCGGATGGTACAATTATTCCTGAATATTTTGTGGTGGAATTGCCTGTGAGTGTTTGTGCCATGGCCATTACAGAACAAAATGAAGTGGTGCTGGTAAAACAGTTTCGTTACCCGATTGAAGCAACAATTTTAGAAGTGCCCGGAGGTTTTATGGATGCAGGCGAAAATCCTGAAACAGCGGTGGCCAGAGAGTTGATGGAAGAAACGGGCTATGCTTTTTCAAATTTTGAATACCTGGGTAAAGTGGCTGCCAACCCCGGAGTGCTGAATAATTTTACACATTTATTTCTGGCAACCGGCGGAACAAAAGTTACCAATCAGGCATTGGATCATTTTGAAGATATAGAAGTGTTGCTGATTCCTGTAGCAGAAGTTAGGGGCATGTTGCAGCGAAATGAATTTGTTCAGGCACTGCATGTTTGTTGCCTGCAATATGGATTTCAAAAACTGGATGAAAAATATTAGGATGATTTAAGTTGATAAAATTGTTTTCAATTCATTCACTTCTGCCACCAGAAATACACTGCCGCAAACGATAATAAAATCATTTTTTTCGGCTGTATTTTTTGCAGCATTCAAAGCTTCGTTTACATCAATATAAGAATTTCCTGTTAACCCAAATTGTTTAGCTGACTCTTGTAAAGCTACTGCAGGCAAGGCTCTTGGAATTTGAGCATTACTGAAATAATAGCTGGCATCTTTTGGTAACAAGGTAAGCATTGCTGAAATATCCTTGTCATTTACCATTCCGATAATGATATGTAATTTGTCAAACTGAATATTCATTGAATTAACCTGTTGTATTAATTGTTTAATCCCATCTTCATTATGCGCCACATCTAAAACTATCAATGGGTCGGTGCCAATTACATCCCATCTTCCATGCAGTCCGGTAAGTTTTTTTACATTTTCCAATGCAAATTTTTCTTGTTGGTTGCTGATGTTAAAACCAAGATTCTGCAAAATTCCTTCGGCACATAAAATTGTTTTTAAATTTTTTATTTGATAAAGTCCATTCAGGTCGAGGGTAAAATTTTCTGTAATTGCCTGTTCAATATTTGTTACTTCACAATGCAATTGAAAATTACCGGGTTGAATTTGGTCAACCGTATATTCATCCTGTGCAAAATAAATTGGTGCATTGCAACTGGTTGCTTTTTCAACAAATACTGGTTTTGTTATTTCATTGTATTCGCCAATAACCACAGGGGTATTGTGTTTGATGATACCTGCTTTTTCAAAACATATTTTTTCTAGCGTATTTCCCAACAGGTTCATGTGGTCGAACCCGATATTTGTTATGATGGATAGGAGGGGATTGATGATATTGGTACTATCGAGCCTGCCACCTAAACCTGTTTCGATGATGGCGATATCTACTTGCTCTTTTGCAAAATAATCAAAGGCCATGG
>JANPAP010000524.1:0-2544 GCA_031429975.1 Chitinophagaceae bacterium | reverse complement strand
TTGAATGGTTGTCCTGAGTTTGCAACTCAGGACTTTTTAATTATGGAAATAAGATTGCAGACACAAACCATGGATCCTGTTAATAAACAGTATCTAAAACTTTTTAAAAAGTAGCACTAAAAATTAATTAGAATAAAGCATCAAATAAACAGCTACTTTTAAATAACTACTTTAATATTTATATGAAAGATATCGCAAAACGGTTTAATCAAAATCCAATCTTATCTCCCAAAGATCTGAAAGCAAGTACCGATGGTCTTGAAATTACCTGTTTATTAAATCCGGGAGTATTTCAATTTGAAGGCAAAACATGGCTGTTGGTAAGAGTGGCGGAAAGACCCAAACAGGAAGAAAATATTGTTTCTTTTCCCATACTAACGGCAACGGGTAGCATGGAAATTATTAAAATCCCAAAAGATGATCCCTTATTAAATGCATCCGATGCAAGGGTGATCAATTATAAAGGCGTTGATTATTTAACTACCCTATCACACCTACGGCTGCTTTGCAGCGATGACGGGATTAAATTTTATGAGCCGGAGGGATATCCTTTATTGGTTGGAGAAGGTATATTGGAAACCTTTGGTATTGAAGATTGCAGGGTTGCATTAATTGGCGATATCTATTATCTCAGTTTTACTTCTGTGTCTGATAATGGCGTAGGGGTTGGGTTACGGACAACCATCAACTGGAAAAATTTTCAAAAGCATGGAATGATACTGCCTCCGCATAATAAGGACTGCGCCATTTTTGAAGAGCAAATCAATGGATTGTTTTATGCATTGCACCGACCCAGCAGTGTAGAAATTGGTGGCAATTTTATTTGGTTGGCACAGTCGCCAGATGGTATTCATTGGGGCAACCATAAATGCATTATAAAAACCCGGAAAGGTTGTTGGGATAGTGCAAGAGTGGGAGCAGGAGCAGCCCCCATCAAAACGGCTAAAGGCTGGCTCGAAATTTATCATGGTGCCAACGAACAACATCAATATTGTTTGGGCGCTTTCCTTTTAGATTTGAATGATCCCTCAATAGTAATTGGCAGAACCGATGTTCCCATAATGGTACCAACGGCAACCTATGAGCTCAGTGGTTTTTTTGGAAATGTAGTTTTCACAAACGGTCATACCGTAGCCCCGGATGGGGATACCCTTACCATTTATTATGGTGCCAGTGATGAGTTTGTTTGTGGCGCTCAATTTTCAATTATCGAAATATGCTCACTTATAAATTATAACCATGCTTAAGAAATTAAAAATAGAGATTGATCATTTTAAAAGCCAGCCACATAATTTTCGAATCCTTATTTTAACCAATTTGGTGTATGCGTTGGTGCTTCCGGTAATTGATATTTTTGTTGCAGCCTATGTAATGCGAAACTCTAACGATCCCACCAAAGTTGTAATTTATCAACTCACTATTTATACCGGTATACCACTTACCTTTTTACTGAATGGATATCTTTTAAAACATTTCAATATCCGAAAATTATATTCTGCCGGTATGATGTTGAGTGGACTTTCGATGATGATTATGATGTCGCTGAAAACACTCAATTTAATGGGCATCGGAATTGCGGGAATTACCATGGGATTGTCGTTTGGTTTTTACTGGGCTAACCGGGATTACCTGGCGTTGGCAATTACCAATGATAGAAACCGAAATTATTATTATGGGTTAGAAACTTTTTTTTATACAATCATCGCAGTTATTATACCGGTTACCATTGGATGGTTTATCGAATCAAATGGCAGCGATTCGCAAATTCATTCGGCTTATTTAACCATTACCGGAGTGGTGTTTGTAATTACAATTTTTGCATCAATCGTTTGTTTTAGGGGCACCTTTAAAAATCCCGAACAAAAAAAATACGTGTTTTTTAAATTCCATCCACTGTGGTATAAATTGTTGTCGTTGGCCTTGTTAAAGGGGCTGGCACAGGGTTTCCTCGTTACGGCACCTGCAATGCTCATCATGTTATTGTTGGGCAAAGAAGGCGCATTGGGAACAGCCCAGTCTATCGGTGCCGTAATTGCTGCCATCATTATGTATGTGTTGGGCCGGCTTTCCAAACCCGAAGACCGGATAAAAATATTTGCAGCAGGGCTTTGTTTGTTTGCATTGGGTGCCGTGTTGAACGGAATATTTTTTAACCAGATGGGCGTAATACTTTTTATTTTGTTGCTGCTGATTGCAAAACCTTTAATGGATCTGGCTTATTTTCCCATTCAATTTAAAGTGATAGATATTGTTTCTAAAATTGAAAACAGGGGAGAGTTTGCATACATCCTGAATCATGAAGCAGGCTTGTATGCAGGCAGGTTTTTGGGTGCAGGAACTTTTCTTTTATTGGCCTACAGTATCTCAACAGAAATTGCTTTGCGGTATGCAATTATCATTATTGCCCTGTTGCAATTGTATTCAATTTTTGTTGCAAAAAAAATCATTGCACAGGGAAAATTAATTGCTCCCGAGGAACCGGAAATTGATAGTAAAGTTTTAAGTGAAGTTGCTGAGGATATGGGTTAAAAATTAAAAATTAAA
>JANPAP010000523.1:0-3996 GCA_031429975.1 Chitinophagaceae bacterium | reverse complement strand
GGAATTAAGAATTAATTGATAAATAGCATAATGAAGAACTCATCACTCATAACTTATAACTCATAACTTATAACTTATAACTCATAACTCATAACTCATAACTCATAACTCATAACTCATAACTCATAACTCATAACTCACCTCTAACTTTGTTGCTAAAATTAAAGATAAGTTGATGAAGTTGGAAGATGATTTTTATTTAAACAAAAATGTGTTGCAGGTTGCTAAACATTTAATTGGAAAAATTATTGTTTGCAATATAGATGGCAATACATGTAGTGCAAGAATTGTGGAAACGGAAGCCTATGTTGGCTTAACGGATAAGGCGTCTCATTCCTATGCAGGCAAACGTACCCAGCGCAATGAAGTGATGTATGCAAAGGGCGGAGTTGTTTATATGTACATCTGTTACGGTTTGCATCAAATGTTTAATGTAGTTACCAATGAAAAAGATGTTCCGGATGCAGTATTGATAAGGGCTGCAGAACCGGTTGCCGGGATAGAAAAGATGATGCAACGTACCGGGAAAAAACAAAACGATTTTTCTATAACCCGTGGTCCCGGTAATTTGTGCAAGGCAATGGGTATTTCAAAAATTCATTCCGGCATTCAATTATCCGGAAATGAAATTTATATTTTGGATGATGGTTTTGTGTTGAACAAAAATGAAATTGCTTCAAGCAAAAGAATTGGAATTGATGGGGCAGGAGTGGATGCTTTGTTATCGTATCGTTTTTTTGTAAAGGGAAATAAATATGTAAGTGGAAAATTGTTGAAATAGAATGTTTATTTCTTGCCCAACAAAAATTTAATTAACTAACACCGAAAGGGTAATAATCTTTTTATTTGCGTCAATAATTTCTACAAAATAGTTGCCAGGTAACAATACAGTAGTTGGCTGTAATGTAATGCTGTTATACATTTGAGTGTTTTCGAACGTTTTGGTATAAACTATTTGCCCAGTTTTGTTAATCAGTCTGAAATTATAATTTCCCTGTAGCTGGTCATTCATTTGCAAATGAATGATTCCATTTTCAATTGGATTTGGAAAAACAAAAATGCCAACTTTTTTATTGATGATGGATATTTTTTTGACATCCGTAAAAATCACTTTTCCATTTTCTGTAATTGCTTTTATCCTGTAATGATAGATACCGCCGGTAGGATTAACATCGGTAAAATGATAAGAATTTTTTGTTGATAAATTATTTGCAGATTGCAGTAATCCTATTATTTGAAAATGTATTCCATCAATTGAGCGTTCAATTTCAAAATGATTGGTTTTGTATTCGTTTGCTACATCCCAATTAATTTGTACATCAGCATTATTTAGTTGGGCAGTAAAATTTTCAAAATCCACCACCGGTCTAAACACAACTCTAAATCGATTGACAGCAGATGATAATGGGTCGCTGTTGATGTTGAATGAAATTGTAGCGTTACTGTTTAATTCAAAATTAGTTTTTGTATTCAGATAATTGTCTTCCAGCAATGCCATCCCATTTTCTCTTTCCATTGACGAAGGAATCATTTCAAAATTGTAATCAATACGGGATGTTTTTGACAACCTTAAAAACAGGGTATCATATTTTTCTACCAATGGTCTTTTTTCAATTGCCAGTATTTGATTGTCTCTTATCAAAGCAATATTTTCATTTATGTTAGTGAATTTTGCAGGCTCATCATTTGTAACCGCTTTGCTGAAACTATTGTCAAACATGGCATACAAGCCATCAGCCAACAGCGCTGGGTTGGCAGCATTGCCTTTTCTGTATAAATTAATACGCATCCCAACAGGCATGGCCATTGGTCTGAAAATACCTAGATTATTGTTGGCTGTTTTATTTGTTTCATTGATAGAAAGTGTTGGAGCTGTATTAATGTCCAATCCGGTTTCTACAAAAAAAGCCTGGCTCGATTGTATGAATTGATTAGGACCACCAACGCCTCTATCCGGAACCATTATATAGGATGAACCGGATTTCATTACCAACACAAATCGCCCTACCTCTAATGGCATTGGATCCCACACATAAAACTGATCGAGTAAATTTGTTTTCCCTATCAACGCAAAATCAATTGGCGATGCGTATGGATTACCAATAAGTGTAAATTTCCTGTTGGTAATACTGCCACTTGCTGCAGCTGCTTTAAAAATCTGATTGCCGGTTTGCAAAAAACCTGTGCTGTTTAATGTGGTGATATTTACATTTGAAGTATTGGTATTTACCGGATTTCTATCTCCTCTTACAAAAATAAAATAACCAGAATTTGTTGCTGCAACAGGATTGGTATTGCTGGAAATTAATGTGGTTAAACTGTTGCTGATGGAGGTATAGGATTGGGTGGTTGTGTCCCAAACTTTTAAAGAAGAATTATTTAAAGGGCTAATGTCTAATCCATTTGTAATTGGGTTGGCTCCATTTCCAGATACCAATGTTCCTTTTCCAGCTGTATAATTTCCGCTGTTTTGCCAGCTGTTAAAAATAGATGTGGTGGATGATAATGGAGAAGTGAGTAATCTCCAAGCTCTTTTTGAAGGGATATACCTTTGAACTTCAAACTTGCCAAATCCGTTGTAGGTAATGGTTGCGCCTACTTGAGCAACTCTTGCTGTTGAATCAGCTGTGGAACGAAGGCTGATCAAATCCTTTACATTTATTTTGCCTGTGGAAGCTGTAAATATGCCGGATATTCCAAATGGTTTATTGAAAGTTACTGTAGCTCCTCCAGTTTTATTAATGGTTAAATTATTTAATCCTTTCAGATTTCCAGCATCTGGGAAATTGCAGTCCCTTGTGCCATCCAGCGTAATCAAACCATTACAAGTAATTGTACCATTATTAGTAATGCTTCCACTAATTGTAAAGTTGCCATTATCGTTAATCAATATGGAAGCATTTGTTGCAATACTTATATTTTTTACCAATGCATTTTGGCCACTGATGATGATTGGATAATTGGCTAAGGCACCCAGGTCTGGAATAACAATATCTGAATTGTTATCTGGCACTAAACCGCCACACCAGTTTGATGAATTGTTCCAATTGGTATTTAAACCTGTCCAGGTATATTGTGCAATCGAAATTCTGCTATCCACAGGCATTGCATTATTGGAAGTAATCAAATCAGCAGCAGTTCCCCCAATTGAAGTAACTGCATTAAAATTATAGGTGCCCGCTGCAGACATATTCAATAAGGGGCTTGTGTTGATGGAAATAGTTGCCCCTGCATTTAATGTTCCTGCATTTAAAATTCCTGTTAAGGTTTGCGTTATTGTACCTGTTACATTTACAGTAACCGTAACCGGAGCTTTTGAAAAATCAATGGATTGTGTATCGTAATTTTTTACTGCTACCGTAACCTGCATTGCATTGCCATAGCAGCTTGCAGCCGATGGAGCTACCAGGTTAAGTGCGCCAACATCTACTAACACTGAAATAAAATTTCCGGCATCTGCACCAATATCTGTTGCGGTTAATGATGCTCTTAATTGACCGTCATAATCATCCGTAATTCCAGCAATGGCAAGGCCTGCACTTTCAACAACTGTGGCTTGTGTATTACTGATATGTAAATCAACAGATGCAAGATTTCCATTTGGAGCAATGAATTTGGGATCTCCATAAATACTGTTAATTTCAGCGCCAGTGGATAATTGCCAGGATGCCAAGGTGGGTCTTACTGCCGTAAAAAAGCCTAATACTGCATCAGTACCTGTTGCAAAAAAAGCATTATAGTTCGATGTAAGACTGCTGTTGTTTGCCAGATAACAGGCATAATGTTTGGAACCTAAAACAACCGCATTGGAACGGGCAGTAACAAATATATTGTTTTGATAATTTTTAGCTCCGGTTGCCCTGCTGTAAAAAGCAAAACTGGAGCTGACTGAACTTGCAATATTAGTTCCACCAATATATACGCTGTTAAAGTAAAAATTACTAATTGCTGCTGTGCCATCGTACATGCCGTTAAACGAATAGCCGGCTGTAATGG
>JANPAP010000522.1:0-7265 GCA_031429975.1 Chitinophagaceae bacterium | reverse complement strand
CAGCAGCTTTGATGAACTTGCCGAAAAAATGGGCAAGGCGTTGGAAGCTGTACCCGGCATCACCGCTGGGTTTCAGTATCCGGTGCAAATGCGTTTTAATGAATTGATGACTGGCGCAAGGCAGGATGTGGTTTGTAAAATATTTGGAGAAAATTTAGATACACTGGCCAGTTACTCCAATAAATTAGGACAAATTATCAACACCGTTGAAGGCGCAAAAAACCTGTATGTAGAAACGGTTTCGGGTATTCCTCAAATCATTATTAATTATAACAGAAATGCTATTGCACAATACAACCTTAATATTACCGACATCAACAAAGTGGTAAATGCGGCTTTTGCCGGACAAACTGCCGGTATACTTTATGAAGGAGAAAAAAAGTTTGACATTGTAATCAGGTTGAGTGATGAACAAAAACAAACGGTAAAAGATGTACAAAATTTATTGATACCAACAGCATCCGGCAGCCAGGTTCCATTGTACCAATTAGCCGAAGTTGCCATAAAAGACGGCCCCAATCAAATACAACGGGAAGATGCAAAAAGAAGAATTATTGCAGGCTTTAATGTAAGGGGTAGAGATGTTCAAAGCATCGTACAAGAATTGCAACAAAAAGTAACTGCACAATTAAAATTACCAGCAGGATATTTTATAACTTATGGCGGATCGTTCGAAAACCTAAAAGCAGCCAATCAACGTTTACTCATTGCAGTTCCGGTTTCGTTATTGTTGATTTTTTTATTGCTCTATTTTGCATTTAAATCTGTAAAGCAAGGGCTGCTTATTTACTCTGCAATTCCGCTATCAGCCATCGGCGGTATTTTATTTTTAGCAGCCAGGGGCATGCCTTTCAGCATTAGTGCTGGCGTGGGTTTTATCGCTTTGTTTGGTGTAGCAGTTTTAAATGGCATTGTATTAATCGCAGCATTTAACCAATTAAAAATGGAAGGTGTAACCAATGTAAAAAGAATTGTATTAATGGGAACCAAGCAAAGGTTACGGCCTGTTTTAATGACTGCATTTGTAGCCTCACTTGGTTTTTTACCAATGGCTGTAAGTAATGGCGCCGGTGCCGAAGTACAACGCCCCTTGGCAACCGTTGTAATTGGAGGTTTACTTTTTGCAACTTTTTTAACCCTGTATGTATTACCTGTTTTGTACATGATTTTTGAAACCGGATTTTTAAAAACCAAAAAAAATGTAAAGCCTATAATTGCTTCATTGCTCATTTTATGTATCGGTATAACAAATGAAACAAAGGCGCAACAGGAAATAAGTTTACAGGCCGCAGTTGATACCGCATTAAAAAATAATTTTCAGGTAAAACAGGAGCAACTAAAAACACAGTATCAACAAATGATGATTGGTACTGCAACAACAATTCCGCATACCAATTTATTTGCCGAGGCTGGGCAATTCAACAGTATTTACAACGATACAAAATTTGGTATTGTACAAAGCTTCAGCTTTCCAAAGGTATATGCCCTGCAAAAAGAATTATTGCGGCAAGAATGGAAAAGCAGTGCATTACAGGTTGGGGTAAAAGAAGTGGAACTCAGCAAACAAGTGTCGCAGGTATTTTATACTATTGTTTACATCAATCAAAAAAAACAATTATTGCAATACGCCGACAGCCTCTACAATGCAGTGTATAAAAAAGCTGCACTGCGGTTAGAAAAAGGCGAATCGAACCTGTTAGAAAAAACAAGTATTGAAATGCAATTAGGGCAAATCAATATCCAGTTAAATCAATTAAAACAGGATGCGGCAATTTTACAATTACAGTTTCAACTGCTGTTAAATACAACAACCGTATTTATTCCAAAAGAAAATAATTACAAGGCAGTATCATTATTTCTTACTGATACTGCAGCATTAAAAGAACATGCAGTATTAAAAGCTATTCAGCAACAACAGCAAATTGCAACTGCCAATACAAGGTTGGAGGAAAGCAGGTTACTGCCGGACTTATCGGTTGGTTATAACAATTCCAGCATACAAGGTACCGGTGCCGATAATAAATTATACAGCAGTTCCAGCAGATTTAATTCGGTACAAATTGGTATTGGAATTCCTTTGTTTGCCAAAGCACAAAAAGCAAAAATAAAATCGGCTAAAGTAAATGGTCAGCTTGCCGAAATGAATTATGCTGCTGCATTACAATCCTTGCAAACCGAATACCAAACGGCAATATCACAATACAATAAATTTTTACAAACAGTTGCTTATTTCGAAAATATTGCACTAAAAAATGCAACCTTAATTATGCTTACAGCCAATAAACAACTGGCTGCCGGCAATATTAATTATTTAGAATGGAGCCAACTGATAAGCCAGGCAACAGCCGTAAAAAACGATTATACAGAGGCCATCAAAAATCTGAATGAATCCATTATTCAACTCAATTATTTCAGCAACAAATAATATTAAAAATGAAACAAGTTTTAATCATATCAGCAACCATCCTTTTACTTACAGCTTGTAAAGGAAATAAAACGCCGGTAACAGAAACCGAAATTGTGGGCAATCCAAATCAAGTAACACTATCAGCTGTGCAATTGCAAAACGCCTCCATCCAAATCGGAAAAATAGAGCAGCAATCGATCGCATCAATCTTAAAAGTAAATGGCAAAATTGATGTGCCACCACAAAACATGGTCTCCATCAGTGTGCCACTTGGCGGTTATTTAAAAACCAGCAAACTGTTGCCTGGCATGCACGTTAACAAAAACGAAGTGATTGGCATTGTAGAAGACCAGCAGTACATTCAATTGCAACAGGATTATTTAACTGCAAAAGCCAATATCGTTTTTTTAGAAAAAGAATACAACCGTCAAAAAGAATTAAATCAAAGCCAGGCCAGCAGCGATAAAGTTTTTCAACAGGCAGAATCGGAATTTCGGAGCAAGAAAATTTTAATTACTGCACTAACTCAAAAACTATTATTAGCCGGCATTAATATTAATGCAATCAGCGAAAATAATATTTCAAGGAGTGTAAATATTGTATCGCCCATTAATGGTTTTGTAACTAAAGTAAATGTAAATATCGGCAAGTATGTATCGCCTACCGATGTATTGTTTGAGTTGGTGAATCCCAGCGATATCCACCTGGCATTACAAGTTTTTGAAAAAGATATTGATAAACTTTTTATCGGGCAACCATTAATAGCTTATACAAATAATCAACCCAAAAAAAAATACGATTGCGAAATTTTATTGATTGGAAAAGAACTTTCAATTAACAGGAATACCGAAGTACATTGCCATTTTGAAGCGTATGATAAAACCCTGATTCCGGGCACTTATATGAATGCTGAGATAGCCATAAAAAACAAAGAATCCTCGGTACTACCTGCTGAAGCGGTTGTACAATTTGAAAGCAAACACTATATTTTTAAAGCCATCAATAATAACAAATTTGAAATGCTGGAAGTAAATATTGGAGAAACTGAAAAAGGTTTTACGGCAATTTTTTTTACAGCCAATGAAGCACAATTAAAAAATGACAACTTTGTAATTAAAGGTGCTTATGCTTTATTGATGAGTTTAAAAAACAAATCAGAAGAATAGAAGCATTAAAATTTAATAATAACAAACAGCAACAGCATATTTGGGATTTATTTTCCAAATATGCTATTGTACATTTCAGTTTTAATATACTGGTACAGCAAATTTGAAATAAGCAATAAGGTGCCTAATAAACATCCAACCATAAACCCAATAATCATCATTAAAAACCAAGGTTGTTTTTTAACTTCGTAAGGAGCATTGGGTTGATCGAGTACCGAAATAATTGGTGTAACTTTTTGTAAACGCCAAACAGCTTCATCCCGGTTATTGATGTACATGTCACGCTGGCGAAGGATCCTAGTTTTTTCGGAGCTTACATTTTCTTTTGGTATTGCATACTCCAGCAAATCGCCGGGAGTAAACAAAGTTCTTTTCTGCATACCAATTGCATCCCTGTCAACAGAATTAATCATGCGTTGTAAAGAGTCAATTTTATCGAGCGTAAATTTGTAATCATCCAACGCTTTTTGTCTTTTTAAATCAATATAAAATTTTGACAATTTTTCAATCAGTACATTCGAAATGGGTGTAACCAATTCTTCACTGGTATTGGTAAAGTATAATTCCAGCACTCCATTCTTACTCATTTTTGCAGCAATTTCGGGCCTTAAAATTTCGCCTGCTTTTATCGACAAAGCAATACTATCTGCAGGTAATAAAACTTTGTTCGACAATAAATTTTGGTTGTCGTTAATATCTTTTATCAACAATTCTGCAATGGTTTTATTTTCGAATTTGGGTAACCGTGTACTTGCCACAGATTCTCTGATACGCCTGCTCAGCGCCAGTTCTATAATATTTATGGTAGCTTCGTTACTAAATGATTTGGGTGCATCACCCAGGCCTAAAATGCCACTGAGCATACTGTTGCTGATGGCATTGTCGGTTGGCGAAGTAAGCGGAAAAACAGTAGCTTTTGCGGTGTAAGTGGTGCGTTTACTTTTTGCCATAAACAGCATCAGCAGGGCAACTAAAATTCCGGCAACAAGAATAAGGATTCGTTGCTTTTTAATTTTTACAACTATTTTTTTTATGAGTTCTGTACTGGTCACAATAGGAGTTTTATTTTCTTAACAGGATATAAGTGATGATTAACGGCAATACAGTGGTAGCCGCCTGTACCATCGAACTGCTCACATCTTTTCCTTCCGGTCTTTCCGGAACGGTGATGCTGCAACCCTCTTCAATCTTTGGATAAAAATGTATGAAGAAGAAGTTTTTTGTACGCTTGCTCCTGCCATTACTGTAGGTTACAAAAATCCTTTTCCGCCAGGGCCTTAAACCAAAACCACCGGCCTTATCAATATAATAACTAAGGTTATTATTGTCTTTATCAAAAGTAATTTTTAAAGGCGATTGTACTTTGCCCTGCACCGTTACAAATGGATTTACTTCTGGAATATAAACAATGTCATTTTCCTGAAGTATGATATCATACTTTGAATTTTTTTCCAGCATGGCTTTATACAAATCGATGCTTACCGGTTCATCCATTCCTTCCATACTCAATGTTTTTGATGCAGAATCTTTTTTTACACTGAGCATTACTTTTCCTTTCAGGTAATCATTTCTTTTTCTGAATAATAAGGCGCCACTTAAATTAGCATTATCCAAGGTGCCGCCAGCTCTTTCAATGTAAGAGGATATTCTTTCAAATTTATCCAGCCGGGGATAATTGCCTTCGTATTTTACCAACCCCAGAATTTGTATATTTTCTTGTTTTGCAAAAGTTGGATTCTTTCTTACATGCACCTGATCGTAAGGTTTTAAAATAACTTTCGATGCTACAGAATCCAATTCCAGATTGGATTGTATGCCATAAGACCGAACTACGGTCCGGGTAGGTTTCAATCCTTGTTGTGCCGAGTCCATATCAACAATACTGGCAATTTCCAAGCGCCCAAATTCGGCCGAAGGTTTTAATCCACCCGACAAATAAATTAAATCCTGCAAGGTCATGCCACCATATTTTTTTACCCTTCCTTCCTTTCTTATTTCGCCATCAATATTTACAAATTGCTGTTCGCCAAATTCGCTGTTGGCAAACAACTGAATCAGATCGTTGGGTTGCAATAAAACATTATTGATGCTGCCTGCATTGTCGGTATTATAATCTGTAAGGTTGATTTCGAGTTTATCGGATTTGATGTTGGTAGAATCGCCGGCACCCCGAAAAATATAAGCTCTGGGTAAATAGGTATTTCTTGTAATGCCACCGGCACGGTTAATAACATCAAACAGGCGATCATTTTTTCTTATCTCGTATAAGCCGGGATAAGCCACTGCACCACTTAATTCCACTTTATTTACAATACCCGATTTTATAATTTCGGCTTTTACAATATCCCCATCTTTTAATAAAAAATCCTGATTGGTTAATTTCAGTATTGCAGTTGCATTTACATCATGTATCGTTTGCCTTTCATCTTCGGTACGAATTACTTTAATTCCGGAAGTAAATGCATCCGAAGTAAAGCCACCAGAATATTGAATAAGCGCTTTTATTCCTTCATTGTTTTGAAGCTGGTAAAACATCGGCCTTTTAAATTGTCCGGAAGTCAGCACTTTTTTCTGAACAAATGTTACTATAATAAAATCGTTGTTTTGCAGATAAATTCTTTTACCAATATCGCCATTGTTGAGGTACTTGTAAACATCCAATACTTCAATTACCCTGCCGCCTCTTTTTACCTGTATCTCTCTTAAATTTCCAAATTCGCTGATGCCACCGGCAAGCCCGATTGCATTATATGCATTTGAAAAAGCCGATAACATTTTTGGCCCCGGGTTCATTACTTCACCCACCACATTTACATTAATGGTACGTGGTTGCCCAAGCGTAACCTGTATGTTGGTACCCTGTGGTACCATGCCGCTAAAGCGGGCATAAATCATTTTTTGAGCAGTTTCAAAAGTTAGTCCCTGTACGGTTATTTTGCCCAAGCCCGACGGAAATATAGCACCATCTCTGGCAACAATATAATCTTCCTGATACTCACCACCACCCCATAATGAAACAATAATATGATCGCCAACACCGATAGGATAATCGGCCGGAGGAATGGAAAGTTCAGATACATCATTCATTGCGGCATTTTGAAAAACATTGGCACCATAGGTGTCATCGGGGCGGTAATTAACCCTACGGAAATTATCACTGAGTGTACTGTCTTTATCCAGGGTTTTATTTTCTAGCCGCTTTCTTATTTCTGGAGTTTCCTTATTCTTATCGCTGCCGGCATTTTTTTTCTGATTATTATCTTTAAAAAAACTTTCGAAACCCGACTTGGTCATCTGGGTTGGATTTACAGCACCGGGCAGCATTTCGTTGATTTGTTGTTGCGATGGATTTTGTGCAGCTGCAGTTTGTGCAAATACAACCATGCAGCAAAACAAGCCTGCAAATATTTTAAAAATCAACTGTTGAAACTTCTGCATTTTCAATTGGAATATTGGTAAATAACTAATTATTTGGCATTGGCCAGTTTTCAATTATAGGGGAGGGAGGATAGGAATAGATAAAGCCCAAACTAATGGATTTCAGCAATTCCTCGTAAATTAACCAAGGACATCTACTAGCAAACGCTTAAAATGGAATTTTATTTTAGAGGATTTTGTAAAGAATTTTCAAATTCGGTCCATATTTCTTTTACAATGTCGGCAGCAGGCAGTAATACATTAATAATGGCACT
>JANPAP010000521.1:0-2163 GCA_031429975.1 Chitinophagaceae bacterium | reverse complement strand
ATAAAACATGGGAAGCCCTTACATCAGGAAGTGCGAAAGAACTAGAAAAAAAAGAAGTTTATATTATTCGAGCAATAGTGAAGTTAATTGAATCGCAAGGATACACTGATTTTTATATTTTGGTTGATGAGTTTGAGAATGTAACAGCCGGCCGTTTATCACCAATTGATATTGATAGATATTTTTAAAATATTACAAGCTGCCTGTATTAATCCGGTATTGCATTATAATATGGAGGTAGGCTTGTTAAGAATAGGAGATGATGCAGATTTTATCGTTGCAGAAAACCTGACAGAATTTAAAATCAAGCAAACTTATATTAATGGGCAATTAGTTGCTGAAAATGGAAACACATTAATAGCAACTAAAAAGTCGGGCATTATCAATCAGTTTAATTGTAATGAAAAGCAACCTGAAGATTTTTCAATTTTGGATACTGGCGATAAAAAAATATTTGTAATTGAAGCTTTGGAAGGGCAACTGATTACAAATAAATTAAAACTTGCCCCAACTATTAAAGATGGATATATCGTTAGTGATCCATCAAGAGATATTTTAAAAATTGTGGTAGTTAACCGGTATAAAAATGCTGTTGTTGCAAAATCATTTGTAAAAAACTTTGGAATTCAGCAAGGGGCGATGGCTTCAACGGTTGCACACGACAGTCATAATATTATAGCAGTTGGGGTGGATGATGATAGTATTTGTCGGGCTGTAAATCTGGTCATCAAGGAACAGGGCGGCAT
Source organism: Chitinophagaceae bacterium (assembly GCA_031429975.1). Taxonomy (GTDB): domain Bacteria; phylum Bacteroidota; class Bacteroidia; order Chitinophagales; family Chitinophagaceae; genus Ferruginibacter. The sequence goes on along the minus strand of JANPAP010000521.1, from coordinate 1,417 downwards.
TAGTGCTGTATGCAAATCAGAGACAAAAGTTTTGGGCTTACCGGTTGCAGGTTTAATGAGCAATGAAGATGGGTTTGAAGTGGCAAATGCTTATACTTTTATTGATAAAATGACAAAACATGCTTTAGGTTCAACCTTAGCAGCTCCTTTTATGACACTCTCTTTTATGGCACTGTTGGTAATACCACATTTAAAACTAAGTGATTTAGGATTGTTTGATGGCGATGACTTTAAGTTTATTGTATAATTAAAACAAATGCAACTATTTCGATTTCATTACAATATCCTTTAGCTGAAAAAAAGGTTGGTAAATTGGATATAAAAGTTTGATTTATTGCAATTAAAGATAGGCTAAGAACTGGCGGATTAAAATAATATGCATGATGTTTTTAAATTCTATGATAGACCAGTCACATATTTCGCAACTGATTTATTACGATGATTTGAATGCATTAAAAAAGTTTTAAAAAACTTTTCAAAAAATCTTTGCCATATCATTTGTAGCACTTACCTTTGCACTCCAAATTAAAAAACGAAAGTTTAAAGTTCTTTAAATATGTCACAACGAATCAGAATAAAATTACAGTCTTACGACCATAATCTGGTTGATAAATCAGCTGAAAAGATTGTAAAAACTGTACGCAGTACTGGCGCAGTAGTAACAGGACCAATTCCTTTGCCTACGCACAAGAAAATTTTTACTGTGTTGCGTGCCCCTCATGTTAACAAAAAAGCACGTGAGCAGTTTCAATTGTGTACGCACAAACGTTTATTAGACATTTACACCAGCAGTAGCCGTACGGTTGATGCTTTAAGTAAGTTAGACTTACCAAGTGGTGTAGACGTTGAAATTAAGGCCTGATGAACCCTCCGGGTAAAAACGGAAAGGCAAAAGGTTAGTTCTTAAAAAAAATATTGAACATCCATCTCCTCTTATTTAGAGGAGCGCTGGATAAAAAAAGAATACAATGAAAAGTATTATTGGAAAAAAAATTGGCATGACCAGTATTTTTGATGCAGCAGGAAAACAAACTGCTGTAACAATTATCGAGGCAGGCCCCTGCGTAGTAACGCAAAAGAAAACTGTTGAAACAGACGGTTACAATGCCCTTCAGATAGCATTTGGCGACAAAAAAGAAAAGCACTCCATTAAAGCTGAAATTAATCATTTCGCCAAAGCCCAAACATCTCCCAAAAAAGTAGTAAAAGAATTACGTGATACAGAATTAACACAGGCTGTTGGTGAAACCATCACTGTTGACATTTTCGCCGAAGGTGATAGTGTTGAAGTAGTAGGTACAACCAAGGGTAAAGGATTCCAGGGTGTTGTTAAACGTCATGGTTTTCATGGTGTTGGTGGACAGTCTCATGGTCAGCATGATCGTTCAAGAGAGCCGGGTTCTATTGGTAACTCATC
>JANPAP010000520.1:0-10869 GCA_031429975.1 Chitinophagaceae bacterium | reverse complement strand
GAAGAAACTATAGCGGCTTCTACTTTGCTTTTTATATTATAAGGTATCGGTTTAATTTGAATAAATTTTTCGATGTGAAATCCCACTCTTGCTGAATGCTGTGATTCAACTTCTGCCAGTATTGAATCAATTATCTGTTTTTTAATTTCAAGGTTTAATGGAGGCATAATTTTTATTTGCAATTTATTAAAAAAGCCCCACTGTGAAAACAGCAGAGCTAATATTTAAACATGAAAGCGTTAAATCTTTTTATGGTACTCAAATTTATTTCATGCCTCCCTTCCTGCCATCTTATCGAATCCTATCGAGGTCCCCCTATTGGCGCAAGCAAACTCTTACTAATCAGCAGGCTCTTGCATTTGGCGCAAGCATGTCGGGCGGGTTAAGTGTGTTGGCATGCTTGTGCCAGACAACAAAAGAAGCCAACAAATATTGAGCAACCAATACTGCCAAACAGCAAACGCCAGCAACAACAAATAAACTCAGCAACAGCAGCCATAAAACTTTCAATAAAAATGCCATCTATATTTTAGTAGCTTTAAACCATGAGCCGTAAATACAAATTTTGGGATAGCAACAAAATGTATTTCATCAGCTTTGCTACAGTGTATTGGATAGATGTATTTACAAGAAATGAGTACAAAGATGAACTGGTAAATAGCTTTAAATATTGCCAACAAAAGAAAGGACTTGAGATTTATGCCTGGTGCATAATGCCGAGCCATGTACACCTAATTATCAGCAGCCGGGATAAACCATTACAAGATATTGTAAGAGACTTGAAAAGCCATACTTCGGTACAATTAAAAAAATTAATAAAAGAGCATACTCAAGAGAGCCGACGGGAGTGGATGGTATGGATGATGGAAAGGGCAGGAAAGAAAAATAGTAACAACAGCAACTGGCAATTTTGGCAACAGCACAACCATCCGCTGGAAATTACCAACAGTAAAATGTATGCTGAAACAGTTTTGTATATTCATCAAAATCCGGTGGCAGCCGGTTTTGTATATGAAGCAGACCAATGGATTTATAGCAGCGCAAAATGTTATGAAAAAAACAATGGTATGATTATACTGGCAGAATGCTAGAATGGCGAGTGTAGGAGGCACAAGCGGATGTTAGTTCTAAAAGGGGGTAATTGGTAATAAAAAGTGGGTTTTTATAAATTGGAAATTGATAGGATAAATGAGGTTTGTCTTTTCATTTTTATAATTAGCCAGAATTACAGTTACGTTCCCGTATCTAAAAACCCATATCAGCACTTAATGCTAAGTGAAATTGATGTTGCACCTACTTTGATAAATAAATTAAGGAAGTAAATTTTTCAAAGTAAAAGTAGCGGTGAACTTCTCCACTTCCTAAACTCTAAAACTTATTTGGTGCTATTGTATCGGGAGTTAATAGCTTAAAATCTCGAATAAGAAAATTAATTACTGAATAACAAGCTTGCTGTTTTGGATTTGAAGACAAATGCAATAAAAGGATTGCTGTCTCTGTAAACATTGAAAAAAGAAAATTATAAAATTAAATCTGTTGATGTCGGTCTCAATTTAATCGCAAATACTGTGAATTATACAATTATCTCTAACAATTATGTAACACTTTTCCAGACAAAAAGCTGGTATTTTATATGGTATGTAAAAATTAATTACAATGAATACAAAGATCAGTGGCCGCCGCAATCGCATCCGGTACAGAGGAACATTGTATTGCTGTTTGCTGCAGCGGTTTAAAATAGTAGTAAACAAAACTGATTAAGAAAACAGTTTCCATTACTTGAAGCCCCTGTTGAATTTGCAATACTGGTAAATAATTTATGGGCTTATTATTTAAAAACCACAAGCCATATTTAATGATGCTTTAGAAACGAAAGAATAGAATCGATGAAACTGATACCTGTTGCACACGAACTCATATCCAATATGAGGGCCTTTTTTCAAACAAATAATTCCAAGCTTAGTTACCTGGATGAGGAACCATTGAGGGCAGGATTATTCAGCTCCGACCAGATGGAACGTTTTGGCAAAACGCTTGCCTTGAATCATAAACTGAGCACCAAACCTGCAAAAGAACATTTGCTGAAACGGCTTGCTGATAATGAAGATATTTTGCATGAAGTACGCAAGCTGCTTACCGATTCCATAAAAAGAAAATACCAGATAACCCCCGCTGGCGAATGGCTGATTGATAATTTTTATCTGATTGAAGAACATATCCGAAATGCAAAAATGCATTTTCCAAGAGGTTACAGCAAAGACCTTCCTCAACTATCAGATGAAGGCTCCGCAGGGCTTACTCGTATATATGATATTGTACTCCAGATCATTTCTCACAGTGACGGCAGGATAGATATGGAGAGCCTGAGTGGTTTTATCAGGTCGTATCAAACAGTAACACATTTGCAAATGGGTGAATTGTGGGCCATTCCCATCATGCTGCGGCTGGCACTAATTGAAAACCTGCGGCGTGTTTCTGCTAAAATAGCCATTGATCGGGTTGATGGAAATCTTGCCGATTATTGGGCAAATAAAATGATTGATAGGATTGAGAAAGCACCCAAAGATTTAATATTGATTGTTGCTGATATGGCTCGTTCCAAACCGCCAATGGTAAGTGCATTTGTATCAGAATTAACCCGCCAGTTACGTGGTAAAGGCCCCGACCTTGCCATAGCCCTAAATTGGATTGAGCAACATTTATCAGAATCCGGATTAACAAGTGCTGAATTAGTAAATGCAGAAATTCAAAAGCAATCTGCCGACCAGGTTTCAGTAAGCAACAGTATCGGCAGTCTTCGTTTGCTTGGAGCGATGGATTGGCGTGAATTTGTTGAATCACACAGTATCGTTGAACAAACACTTCGGGAAGATCTAAATGGAATTTATAGTTCGATGGATTTTTATACACGTGACCAGTACCGGCATGTGGTGGAGCATATTGCCAGAAAAAGCAAACTTACAGAAAACAATGTGGCTCAAATTGCGATGCAGTTGGCAGCATCTACTGCCAACACTGTTGAGATAGATCAGCGGAATGCACATGTTGGTTATTACCTGATGGGGCCTGGTGTAGAGCAAACAAAGAAACTTGCAGAGATGCAGGTACCGGTTATCCAAAAGATATCGCAATTATTGCATAGGTATAATTTCAAAATTTATATCACAGCAGTCTTATTGATTACGTTTGTAATAAGTGGAGTGATTTTGATTAATGCCGATATGGAAACAAAAGATAACTGGATCCTGATTACTATAGCATTGCTTTCGCTGATTTGCACCAGCCAGCTTGCAATTGCTGTAGTAAACTTTTTTTCTACTTTATTGGTAAAGCCAGACCTTTTGCCAAGAATGGATTTCTCCGAGAGTATTCCTCCTGAATGCCGGACGATGGTTGTTATACCGGTAATGCTTTCCAATGAGGCTGAAATTGAAAACTTAACCGAGGCACTGGAAGTCCGTTTTCTGGCAAATAGAAAAGACAATTTACAATTTGCATTACTTACAGATTTTACAGATGCCGCTCAGGAAACCCTTCCCGGAGATCAAGCCCTTGTTAGTTTGGCACAATATCGAATTACAGAACTTAATAAAAAATATCATAGCGCAAATAATGAGTTGTTTTACCTTTTTCATCGCCCCCGGTTTTGGAACCAACAGGAAAATACCTGGATGGGTTACGAAAGAAAACGGGGTAAGATTACTGAATTAAATGCGCTGCTTCGGGGAGAATCAAAAGAACGTTTTTCATTAATCATTGGCAACCAATCCATTTTTCCGCAAGTAAAATATGTGATTACGCTGGATGCAGATACACAATTGCCTATGGCAGCTGCTTGGAAATTAATTGGCACCATGGCGCATCCCTTAAACCAAGCTTGGTATGATAAGAAACAAAAAAGAGTAACCAAAGGATATGGCATTCTGCAGCCCAGAGTAGCCGTTAGTTTGCCGGATGAAACTGCTTCAGTATTCAGCAGGATGCATGGAAATGAGCCGGGTATTGATCCCTATACCAGGGCTTCATCGGATGTTTACCAGGATCTTTTTGGGGAGGGTTCTTTTATCGGTAAAGGAATATATGATGTTGATATTTTTATAAAAGTTTTGAAAGGAAAATTTTCTGACAACAGCATCCTAAGTCACGATCTGATAGAAGGCTGTTATGTACGATCGGGTTTAGTAAGCGATGTGCAATTATTTGAAAAATACCCGGCCAGCTATCGTGCCGATATGAAAAGACGTGTACGTTGGGTACGGGGCGACTGGCAGATCATTTCCTGGTTATTACCCAGAGTTCCCGGCGAAGGAAGACATTGGTATAAAAACCCTGTTTCCGCATTATCACGATGGAAAATATTTGACAATATCAGGCGCAGCCTCGTTCCTGTGGCACTTACAAGCCTGTTGTTATTCGACTGGATCGTTTTGCCTGCATCCTTATTTTGGACTTTTGTTGTTTCAGCAATCATTATTGTTCCAATTATTATTACTACGCTTTGGGATGCTATCCGTAAACCAAAAGATGTGATTTTATCGCATCATATCAAAAATTCAGTTCACAATACTGTGGAGATTTTTAAAAAAACTTTGTTTACGCTGATATGCCTGCCACATGAAGCATTTTTAAATGTAAAAGCGATAACGATCAGCCTCTGGAGAATGATTTTTACAAGAAAAAAAATGTTGGAATGGGACCCCTCTGCTAATGACGGAAATGCAAAACAAGAAGGTTTGGTTGATTCATATGCTTCGATGTGGATTGAACTTTTTTTAACTGCTGTTGTGTTAATCTGCTTATTGTTTTATGCGTCTTCAAAATTATATATCGTGGCACCAATCCTTTTATTATGGGTATTGGCTCCATGGGTAACTTGGTATATCAGTAACCCATTATCAAAACAAGTTGCCATTCTTAGCCAGGAACAAATTGTTTTTCTGCGAATAATTGCCAGAAAAACCTGGAGTTTCTTTGAACGATTTGTTAATAAGGAAGATAACTGGCTGCCACCTGATAATTATCAGGAACAGCCGGTTGCCATAATTGCTCACCGCACTTCACCAACCAATATGGGCCTTGCATTATTGGCTAATTTATCTGCCTGCGATTTTGGATATATCACTACCGGTCAGTTTATTGAAAGAACAACTGAAACCATAAACAGCATGCAGCAAATGGAACGCTTCTGCGGCCATTTTTATAATTGGTACGATACGGAATCGCTGAATCCATTGTTTCCCAAATATATTTCAACTGTTGATAGCGGAAATCTTGCCGGCCACTTACTCGTATTGCGGCAGGGATTATTGGCAATACCACATCAAAAAATTCCGGGCAAAAAAATATTTACCGGGCTGCAGGATACACTCTTTGTACTTGCCGGCACATTGGAAGAAAAAGAAGTAAAAAAACTGCGACAGTTTATGGCAGATATGGAAGTTGTCGTTAATGCTGGTACAGATAAAATTCCTGAAATAAAATCTCATATTGAAACATTACTGAAAAGTTTTACTCCTGTAATGGAGCATTTGAATAATGATCCGGGGAGTGAAACTTGGTTGTGGAAGCAAAAATTGAATCAGCAGTTGGAACAAGTGCGTAATGAGTTTAAAATTTTTACTCCTTGGATTTTATTAGCAGCAGCCCCGGAAGATTTTGCAACATTTACTTTTATAAATAATAATTCAACATTACATGAATTATTAAAAACGGCAAAGCTATTACTGGTTGAAGTGCATCGCCGGCAAATGTTGAACAATATCCCGGAAGAAAAAGAATGGCTTGAACAATTTCAAACAGCTTTAGCCGAAACAATCCGCCTTTCAACAGCAAGAATCAATACTGCTGAAGATCTTGCACAACAATGCAATAAACTGGCAGATTTAGAATGGGATTTTCTGTATAACAAAACCAGTCACCTGTTTGCCATTGGATATAATGTTCAGGAACATCACCTGGATGCAAGTTATTATGACCTGCTTGCCTCAGAAGCCCGGCTGGCCACATTCATTGCCATAGCAGAAGGGAAACTACCTGAAGAGAGTTGGTTTGCTTTGGGGCGTTTAATTACCAACGTGGAAGGTAATTCTGTTTTACTTTCCTGGAGCGGCTCTATGTTTGAGTACCTGATGCCACTTTTGATAATGCCCACTTACGAAAACACCTTGCTTGATCAAACTTGTAAAGCGGCAGTTGCCTGGCAGATTGAATACGGTAAACATACCGGCCTTCCCTGGGGTATTTCAGAATCGGGCTACAACAGAATTAATGCCAGTTCACATTATCAATACCGGGCATTTGGTGCCCCGGGTCTGGGTTTAAAAAGAGGGCTGGAAGAAGATACTGTAATTGCACCTTACGCATCGGCCATGGCATTAATGGTTGCACCTGAAGCAGCCTGTGAAAATCTGGAACTACTGCAGGAAAAAGGATTTGAAGGACGTTACGGATTTTATGAAGCAATCGATTATACAGCATCACGATTGCCTCGTGGACAATCCAGCGCTGTTGTTTATTCTTTTATGGCACATCACCAAGGCATGAGTTTATTGTCGCTGGCCTATTTGCTGCAAGATAAACCCATGCAAAAATTATTTGAATGCGAACCCCGATTTAAAGCAGCCCTTTTATTACTGCAGGAACGTATTCCAAAGGCAACAACATTCTATGCACACACCACAGATATAGCGGATATAAATTACGTGGCCAGCGGTGCAGAAACAAGAATTATAAATACGCCTTTCACAGACATTCCTGCTGTACAATTGTTGTCGAATGGAAGGTATCACCTGATGTTAACCAATGCCGGTGGCGGTTACAGCCGTTGGAAAGATATTGCAGTAACACGTTGGCGTGAAGATGTTACCTGCGACAAATGGGGAACATTTTGTTATATACGGGATATGGAAACTGGTAATTACTGGTCCAATACACATCAGCCAACTGCTAAAAAAGCTGAAAAATACGAAGCTGCATTTTCTCAGGGACGTGTAGATTTTCATGCAACGCATAATCAAATAGAAACCCATACCGAAATTGTTGTATCTCCCGAAGATGATATTGAAATGAGAAGGATGCTGATAAAAAATCATTCCGACATCAAAAGAATAATTGAAGTGACCAGTTATGCAGAAGTGGTGCTGGCACCTGCTGCATCCGACCTGACGCAACCTGCATTCAGCAATCTATTTGTGCAAACTGAAATACTCCCGGATCAACATGCCATCCTTTGTACCCGAAGGCCACGTTCTGCCGATGAGCACCCGCCATATATGTGTCACTTGATGACGTTGCAGGGAAAGACCGCAAAGGAGATATCTTATGAAACGAACCGCATGGAATTTATCGGGCGTGGAAATACAACAATGAACCCACTGGCTATGAAAAATCCGGGACCGCTATCCGGAAATCAGGGTTCAGTGCTGGATCCAATCGTTTCGATTCGTTATAAAATAGAACTGAAACCAAATGAAACAGTTACTATTGATATAATCATCGGCGTTGCTGAAACAAAAGAAGCTTGTACAAGCCTGGTTGATAAATATCAGGACAAACATCACCAGGATCGGGTATTTGAACTTGCATGGACACATAGCCAGGTTGTGCTCCGTCAGATCAATGCATCGGAAGGAGATGCTCAATTGTATGGCCGGCTCGCCAGTTCTATCTTATTTACCAATGCAGCATTTCGTGCAGACCCTTCCATTCTCATTAATAATCACCGGGGGCAGACAGGCTTATGGGGTTATTCTATTTCGGGAGATTTGCCCATTGTATTGTTGAAAATTGAAAGTCAGGCTAATATGCCACTTGTAAAACAAATTGTGCAGGCGCATACATACTGGTGTTTAAAAGGTTTGGCAGTTGATCTTGTTATCTGGAACGAAGAGCATAATATTTACCGGCAAGGTTTCCAAAATGATATACAGGCGCTCATTCCTGCAGAATTAAGAGATTGTCCGGGAGGTATTTTTGTTAGAGCTTCAGACCAGATCTCGAATGAAGACCGAATTTTATTTCAAACTGTAGCAAGGGTTAATATTACCGACAGCGAAGCCCTGGAAGATTTTGTAAAACGCAAGGCCATTGCAAAACCGGTCATTCCATATATCAAACCACCATCAAAATTTAGTCCTTCGGTAACAACTATTCCATTGCCAAACGATCTGGTATTTTTTAATGGCTCCGGTGGTTTTTCTGCTGATGGTAGTGAATACATAATCAACATTGATGATAAAAACAGAACAGCAGCTCCTTGGGTAAATGTAATAGCAAATCCAGATTTCGGAACCATTATTTCGGAAAGCGGAACAGCATATACCTGGACAGAAAATGCACATGAATTAAGGCTTACGCCCTGGAATAATGATCCGGTAAGTGATACTGGTGGAGAAGCATTTTACCTGCGGGATGAAGAGACTGGAAGCTTCTGGTCAACTACATTTTTGCCTGCAGGGGGCCAATCAAATTATATTACAAAGCATGGTTTTGGGTACAGTATTTTTGAACATATTGAAGATAATATCCATTCGGAAATGATGCAGTACGTAGATTTAGAAGCTGCTGTAAAATTCACCGTAATAAAGATCCGAAACCAGTCAGGCAGGTCACGTAAGTTATCTGCAACAGGCTATGCAGAATGGGTACTGGGCGATAACAAAATGAAAACCGCCATGCACATTCATACTGAAGTTGATCCAGACAGTGCTGTACTGTTTGCAAAAAATCAATACAGTACTGCATTTGTAAATCGTGTTGCATTTTTTGATACAGATCATACTAAAAAAACATTTACTGCCGACCGGACAGAATTTATTGGCCGCAACGGCAGTCTGCAAAATCCGGATGCCATGAGCCGGGTGAAATTGTCGGGTAAAGTGGGTCTTGCATTAGATCCCTGTGCTGCTATCCAGGTTTCATTTGACTTGATTGACGGGGAAGAAATTGAGATCATTTTCAGGCTGGGTGCCGGAAAAGATTCGAATGACGCAGCCAATATTGCCCGTCAATTCAGAGGGTCAGTGGTTGCTCATAATTCGCTCGAAAAAGTAAAAGCATATTGGAAAGATACGATTGGCTTTTTACAGGTTGAAACACCCGATGCTGCCATTAATATTATTACAAACGGATGGCTTACTTATCAAACCATTTCGTCAAGGCTTTGGGGGCGTAGTGGATTTTATCAATCAGGTGGTGCTTTTGGTTTCAGAGACCAGTTGCAGGATGTGATGTCGCTTTTTCATGCAAAGCCACAATTGGCAAGAGCTCAAATTTTATTGTGTGCCTCCAGACAGTTTAAAGAAGGCGATGTACAGCATTGGTGGCACCCGCCAACAGGCAATGGTGTAAGAACAAGTTGTTCGGATGATTTTCTGTGGTTGCCGTTGGTAACAGCCCAGTATATTTTACATACTGCTGATAACAGCATATTAGATGAACCCGTGCATTGGCTGGAGGGGCGGCTGTTAAACCCCGATGAAGAATCCTATTATGAACAGCCAATGCAATCACATTTACAAGCTTCGCTATACCAACATGCAGTTCAGGCTATCAAACACGGATGCAGGTTTGGCGAACATGGCTTGCCATTAATTGGTAGTGGCGACTGGAATGATGGTTACGATAAAGTTGGAGATAAAGGAAAAGGAGAAAGTGTGTGGATGGCATTTTTCCTGTATGATATTCTAAACCGGTTTGAAGTGGTTGCCACTTTAAAACAGGATTTGTTTTTTGTGGCTGAATGTAAAAAACAGGCGCAGCAGCTAAAAGAAAATATTGATAAATATGCTTGGGATGGCGAATGGTATAAACGTGCCTGGTTTGATGATGGGCAGGTGCTTGGTACGGCAACCAACGAAGAATGTAAGATTGATTCTATTGCTCAAAGCTGGTCGGTATTATCGGGCGCAGGAAATGAAAGCCGCATCCAAACAGCCATGGAATCGGCCTATAAAAACCTGGTACAAAAAGATGTTGGGATCATTAAACTATTAGAACCCGCATTTGATAAATCTGATTTAAACCCCGGTTATATAAAAGGATATGTACCCGGCGTAAGAGAGAATGGCGGGCAATATACCCATGCTGCCATATGGATGATTATGGCATTTGCACGCCTGGGCGATAACAAACGGGTATGGGAATTACTGAACATGATCAATCCGGTTAATCACGGTAAAACTGCTGAAGCTATTGCCATATATAAAGTAGAACCTTATGTGCTGGCGGCTGATGTTTATGCCCGATCACCACATGCAGGCAGGGGTGGGTGGACCTGGTACACCGGCTCGGCAGGCTGGTTGTACCGGCTTATTACAGAATCCTTTTTGGGCCTGCAGCAGGAGGGAAATAAACTAAAGTTTGCTCCCTGTATTCCTCTAGAGTGGAAATCATTTAAAGTGCATTACCGGTATAGCAATACGATGTATCATATTGAAGTTACTCAGCAGGAAAGTCCATCACAAATAAAAGTTTCCCTTGATAATGTAGCACAGGAAGATAATAGGATCACACTTACGGATGATGGAGCGGAACATCATGTTCAGGTTTCAGTTGCCTATTAATTTTGAATTGATGAAAAATGAACACTCTGCTTTTATGCTGTGAATTATATAATTATTAAACAGAATTGCGTAACACATAATTGTTCAAAATTTATCAATTTTAATTTAGTAATTGGAAGTATTTATTCAGTTTGAAATTTATAAAAATATCATGAGTAACATTGCAAATTTTGCCGGAATGCACCTGGTATGGTGGTTAATTTGGGGAACCATGCTTTTTTGGATTTTTGCTACGCCCTATAACATACCGGGGCAGCGAATGAAAAAAGATGCTCCGCTTTATATTTTGCAAAAACGTTTTGCATCT
>JANPAP010000519.1:0-2881 GCA_031429975.1 Chitinophagaceae bacterium | reverse complement strand
GCCTCATTGAAGTTTTTCTAGATATCACTGATTGGATTTTAATTAAATGACAAACACAATTTTAAAGATGCTTCTTTTAACGCAATTTTTGTCTTTTCATTTTAAAAAAACTTACAATTATTATTTTCTAATTTATAGTTTACTATAAACAGGTTGGTTGATTAAAACAGTGTTGAAATAAAAAATGAAATTATTGTGTGGTTGCTTACAGAATATGGTTTTTAAATAACCAGGTTGATGGATAAAATGATATTGCATTTTTTGATTTGATCTTAAAAACTGTAATTAGTAAAATGCAAAATTATCCATGCATCATTAAACAAAAAAATGTTTACCAGATGCATGGATAATAAAAAAGGTTGTTGCAATTTCAGTTTGCAACGGCTCTATTAAATCCCGAAGAAGAATAAGGAAGATGCTATTTTATTTGCGAATGAAGTTTTAACAGGCTGTTTTTTAAATACCTCTAAATTGTTGACTCTTTCCGCTTCCAAAATTATTCCTAAAGAAGGAAGGGTAACCGTAATGCCATTGTGTTTAATTGATACCATATTACTGTTGATAGTTGTATTGTTTAGTACTTTAAAACTTACCTCAGCATTTGTACTAATGGCAGTTTTAGCAACGCTGACAATACTATAATTATCAGAAATCGTTTTTACAGCATCAATCTCTGCCTGACTAATAACAGCCGGTTTCGATTTCCAGTAAGCAAGGTTACTTACATAATCTGTTTCTTTTACCTTAACAATTTCAGATTCGGGGATAAATGCAAAAACAAAAGAGCGAAATATGGGCATCATTTCAGACACCATTTTATTGCTGGTAACTTTTCTTTTTGTAAGAGCCTTTGGGCAAAAACTTTCGATGCCTTTTTTATTTAATAAGGCAGCTACTTTATTTTCTTTGTTTTGGGCTGTACATACCAGGTACCAATTTCTTTCCATATAGTTTTTTTAGAGTAGGTTAGGTTGTGTTTCAATGATAGAATTCCAACTACATGCCAGTTTCTAAAATGTCTGTAATCAATTGTTTATGATTTTGTGAAAGTCATTTTTTTTCCAAATACTGGAATGTTTCTGATAAATAGAGGAGGAATGTTCTGATTAGGTACGTGAAAACGCCGACCTCGGGGGAAATGCAAAAAAAGGTTTTCAACTTACAAAAAGTTGAAAACCTTTTATGTAGTAGAACAAGTATTTTATAAGTTTATTAAACTAAAAAAAACTCCAGATAATGCTCGCCGTTATCCGCATGAATAACATTTATTTCTTCACTTATTTCATACATGAAATTATAAATGCCATCATTGTTTACGTGAACAAAACTGCCGGGTTTATTAATTGAAACGGGCTTAAAATATTTTTCAAAATAAGCCTTTGCTTCAACCTGTTCTTCGGGAATGCCTTCTAGGTTTATTACACGGTTGGTATCTTCAAAAAGTTCTTCTAAATCGGGTAGTTTATTTTCTTCAGCAGATATTTTTTTATTTAAAGTACGGTAATGAGGTGCTTCAATTTTTGTAAGATGACTTGCATGTGCTGGTAAATCTTTATCAACTTGTTGAACAAAATAAACAGCAACGGCTACATTTTCCCAGGGTTGCGATTTTTTTTCAAGATGAGTTATTACCGCAAATAAACTCAATGCTTCGGCATCAATTAAATAACTCAGCATTTCATTTATTGATGCTGGGATAAATCCAATTTTTTTTGACTGCCAGTGCAAAGCAATTGCACAAGAATCATGTTCATTAGCTGGTTCTCTAACCAGTTCCAGCAGGTCGCCTGCTTTCATTGTTTCCAATAGCTGCATCCCTTCATAATGCCGGAAGCCTGCAACAAATGATTGCAGCAAATAAATTTTTCTGAAGTCTTTTGTAATTGTTACAGGCAGTTTACCAATAGCAATTGAAGCAATTAATTTTTTTAAGAAAATAGAGCGATGCATAATAGATATATTTTTAAAGCTGCCAATTATTAAAAGGATTTTAACCCTATAAAAAAAGGGCTTAATTAAAAGCCCTTTTTTTGAAATTATAATAATAAGCAGTTAGTTGTTTGCTGTTGCACCCCTGCTATACCACCAGCCTACCACTGCACCAATAACGCCACCAAATATTGCATTTATTGCAATATCCAATAACGACATTTTTAAACTCATCAGGTTCATAAAGGCCAGAAAAAACATGTCAAATCCAAGTGTTATTAATCCAAATAAAATAAACCCACAAATAAATCCTTTACCAATGCTGTTGGCATTGCCAAGGTCTAAAACATAGGCTGCCAACATGCCCCAGGTAAGGTTGCCAACAATAAGTGCCCACATTACAGGCTCTGCTTTATTAAGCCCGGCATAGGCAATGGTATGGGCCTGGTACAGTTTTTCTAATAAAATGCCAAATACCAGCCATCCTAAAAAAAAGGAAACCACACCGGCAATCAGGCCGGCAATGATAGTTGATGATTTCATAAATAATTGGTTTTGATGAAAAAATTGGTTTTAGTTAGAGTAAGATATTATTTTCTTTCAGGATTTTTATAAAGTGGTTATTAACATACGTTGATAAACTAGTAGGTTAGCATTTTTAAATTAAGGCTGCAATAAAAAAGGGTTGTTAACTTTTTTTAAAGTTGACAACCCTTTTTTATTAAAAAAAATATTTTTTATTTCAGGTTATGATACACTTTTTGTACATCCTCATCCTGCTCTAATTTATCAATCAGTTTTAAAACATCTTGCCCTGCTTCTTCACTAAGCTCTACTAAGTTTTGAGGAATACGGGTAAGTTCGGCGGTAAGAACTTCAATCTTTTTTTCTTCCAACGCTTTTGCCATATGTCCAAATTCGGTAAAGGCAGTACGGATAATAATATTGTCTT
>JANPAP010000518.1:0-3946 GCA_031429975.1 Chitinophagaceae bacterium | reverse complement strand
CAAAATTTGTTGCAGGAATAAATATTCCACTTAGTTTTATTAATGGACGAACTTTTAAATACTTGAATTTTGGAACAGCTTATTCTGTAGAACAGATTCCTTATATCGGTATTGGAAAAGATGTTTTTGATAACCGGGCTTTGCGATTTAGCAGTGCATTTATTTCTTTCAGAAATGTTAGCCGGCAGGCCATTCAACATATTAATCCCAGATGGGCACAATCCATTGTATTAAATTATAAAGACGCTTATACTTTTTATAAGGGCCATAAGTTTCTTGCTGCATCTTCTTTTTATTTTCCGGGTTTGTTTACCAACCATAGTTTGGTTTTTAATCTTGCTTTTCAAAAAAGAGATTCTTTGCCGGATTTATTCAGCAATAATTTTCCTTATTCCAGAGGGTACCAAGGCTTAAGTACCCGGCGTATGTATAAACTGGGTGTTAATTATCACTTCCCAATTGTTTATCCCGATTGGGGCTTTGGAAATATGCTTTATTTTCAACGCATCAGAGCAAATGTATTTTTTGATTATACAAATGCCAAAGCAAGGGTTAATGGGGTGTTGCAAGAAATTATTAATAAAAGTACCGGCGCCGAAATTTATTTTGATACAAAATTATGGAATGCTTTACCGGCAAGTATTGGTATCCGTTACAGTCATTTACTGGATACCGATTTAAGAAATACAAAGGCAACAGGGCGATGGGAAATTATTTTGCCCATTAATCTTATTCCCAATTAACGATGATTGAAAAATAAAAAACGTTTAACTGGCAATAACCGGTTAAACGTTTTTTTAGTAATTAAACGTTCTCTCAATAAACGTAGTTTGTCAGCTAATATCTAAAACAAAAACGTGCTTGTTCAGCAATTAATTAAACGTATATGTTTATTTAATATTGTAATACATTTTGAAAATAATGCTACAGGCTTAATGAAATTTTATTTTTAACCAGTTATTCCTAAAAACAAGAAAGCCGTATTAAATGGTGATCCAGACCCTTTAATACAGCAAAATCAATCTTGTTAAACACTGAAGAAACCCTATATAATAATTTAAATTTTTCTTTTTAGTAGATGAAGTTTCAATTCTTGTTTTGCTGCTTCATCGTTGTTGATATATGTATTGCTACGATTGTGCCAGAAAATAACTTGCTTAAAACCAATTAGTTACTAAAGGGGAATAGTAAAATAATTCCAATATTGAGAATGTAATCTTTAAAATAGACTGGGCTATACGCCATTTTAATAGAAGGGAAAAAGTAGAAATTAAAAACAGCCCATAATTTAAGAACCGGAAATTTTAATTGCGTTTTAAAATTTTACCAACCCATAATGCGGCGTATTGTTTTGTAAAATAAATAGCAGCAAAAATATACCAACGCAAATCAGGGTAAAACTTTTTCATGAAGGCTGCATGATTTTTTATTGAGGTAGTTCTAATCTTAATCCATTTGTCTTTACTCACACTGCCCTTATGAATATGCATCACTTTTGCTTGTGGCAGGTAATGAATTTTATATCCAAGCTGTTTAAAATCCCAACACCATAATGCGTCTTCGCAATACATAAAAAAATCATCAGACAATTTTTTTTGTGGAAGTTGTGGAATGATATTTTTAGGAAATAACATAAAGGCTCCCCAAACCCAATCGCAATCTGCAAAACTTTTATGATCAAAATAATGATGCAGCATCAAAGCTTCTCTTTTTGCTTTGGGCAGTAATTTATACAAAGGAAATACTTCTAATAATTCCCATCCGATGGTTCTAAACTTGCGGCAGGTTTGTTGAATGCGTCCATCGGGGTATTGTAATTGGCAACTAACCATTCCCACTTCTTTGTGTTGCATTAAATAATCCAGGCAAATTTTTGGCGCATTATTTATTAGTTCAGTATCGCTGTTTAATAGTAACAGATAATCGCCTTTAGCATTTTCAACACCAAGGTTATTGCCACCTGTAAACCCTGTGTTGGTTGGGCTGATGATTAAATTAATAGTTGGAAAAGTGGTTTTAAATAAATGTGCATCACATTCTGTTGAAGCATTGTCAACCAAAATAATTTCGTAACTCAGGTCAAGCAATTTTTCGTGCAATGATTTTATGCAATTGCAGGTAAGTTTAAAAGTATTGTAATTTATTATGATGATGGATAATTGCATGTCGTCAGGCTACTTTATAAAAATAGGGTTTGTTCAATAAAATTTTAAAAAAGTATTTCAGCAGTACTGCAATGTTGTTGGTATAATCGGTAAGGTTTTGCCAACGGTAAGTTGCCTTTTTTCCATTCAATATTTTATCAATAATAAGGCAAATAAAAAATACAGGAATTTCAAAAATGTACATGCTAATATTTACCAGAAACCAGCCAATGCCAAATTGTTTTCGTATCCGCAACATGTTCGACAGGATAATTTGCCGGCCTTTACGATTCCATAAGTTTTTGCCATTTTCATTTTCTGTGGTGCTGTAATAATCACTGCTGGTGCCACCTCCAATATGAATAACCTTGGGTGCTGCGAATAATAACAGCGTTCCCTGTTTTCTTAAACGTCCACACCATTCTATTTCTTCGGCATACATAAAAAAATCTTCATCAAGCAATCCGCTTTTTTGCAAAATGTTTTTTCTTACTAAAACATAAGCACCTACAACCCAATCCACCGCTACATTATCCTGTACATACTGCACACTTGGTATGGTAGATTTAAAACGATAACCCAGGTAACGAATCAATCTGCCTAAATAAGGCAAGGGCAATAATGTATTTAAGCCACCTTTAATTATATGTGCTCCCGAAATTTGTGTACTGCCATCCGTATTTAATAATTGTACGCCGCAACCCACCGCAGTTTCGTGCTGTTGAAGTAAACTAATGCTCTTGTCAATTGCGCCTTCCAATATAATGGTATCAGCATTTAGCAATAAAATAAATTGGCCAGTAGCAATGTTGATACCTGCATTATTTGCTCTTGCAAATCCTGCATTATAATCCAGCTGCAGCCATTTTACAGTTGGATATTTATTTAAAACTTTTTCTTTACAATCATCATTTGAATTGTTATCAACCAAAATAATTTCAAACTGGTATTGATGCGTTTGCTGATACACACTATCAATGCAATCGAGCACTAGCTTTGCAGATTTGTAATTTATTATGATGATAGATACATCCATAGTTTAATTGTAAGCCGTAACATTTACAAATGGTGAAAGTAAAATTCCTTTGCTGTCCAAAGCTAAAATTAGTTTATTAAAAATTTTTGCAGCCCAATTCATAGCCACCCATTTATAATGGGTATCCCAATAGCCGGGCTGGTAATTCATTTTAAAACCTGCATTGACAATGATTTTGCCGTATTCATTTTTTGTAAGCAAATGCTCACACCAAACTCCATTTAAACAATCGCAGGTATTGCTTCGTAAAGTTTTGTCTACAACAACAGATTTATTATTGTTTAAATTATTTACAGCATCCAAAAAATCCTGCTGACCTTTTCCTCTGGTTAATTTTATAAAGGTTGCCAATTTGTTTTCACTGATTGATGGAAACAATTTTACTATTTCTTCCCGTCGTTGCTGTTGATAATATTTTTTATCGGCTGTTTTATGAATATAAATATGATACCAACGCATAACCGGATTATGAAAATTTGCAGTGGTGGTTGAATAAGTAACAGCGGCTGGATTGTGTTTATAAATGGCCGCATAAAATTGTGGTAAACTGTAAATATGTTCAATCACATTTCGGGATGCGATAACCTGGTACTGGATATTATTTGCTGCAGCATGTTGCATTACTGCATCAATATCACCTACCACAAAGTCATCAATATTTATTTGTAAAGCAGTGCAAATAGTTTGAGCCGTTTGTTTCCAATCGGGCAAATAATCATTGTACACAACCTTTTTAAAATCCAGCATTCCGGCAAGCATATAAAGG
>JANPAP010000517.1:0-2861 GCA_031429975.1 Chitinophagaceae bacterium | reverse complement strand
AGTTAAAAAAACAGATAGTAGAATTTTTAAACCTGCTATCCGTAAATCCTGATGATATCAAGGATGATGAGCCCTTGTTTGGAGAGGGTTTGGGGTTGGATTCTATTGACTCCATTGAACTGATTGTATTGCTTAACCGTGAATATGGTATTGTAATTGAAGACCCGAAAGAAGGCAGAAAGATATTGGTGGATATAAATACCATGGCCAACTATATTGAAAAGAACCGAACAAAATAAATCGGTTGCATTTCAAATTGTCTGTGGCTGCTGAGGAAACCAGCCACGGAAGACCCACCAAAGTCGGTGTCCTCACCGACCTTGACGATGAAAGGTAGCGACAATTTGAATGCATCCATAAACTCATATTTTTTGAACAGGATTGTTGTTACTGGCTTAGGTGTAATAAGTGCTATAGGCAATTCTGTAGCAGAAAACCGTGTATCACTCAGGGAAGGTAAATGTGGCATCAGCCGCTTGGAAATGTTTCCTTCAAAATTCTCTGATATGTTACCTGTCGGTGAAATAAAAATCAGTAATAAAACACTTAAAGAAAAATTAAATTCCCCGGAGCCGGGTGTTACCCGAACAACTTTGCTGGCACTGCATGCCCTAAAAGAAGCACTTGCTGATAGTGGGTTAAGCAATGCTGATATTTCATCTCCAGACACCGCTCTTGTTGGCGCAAGCACAGTTGGTGGCATGTGCTTAACAGATGAAATGTACATGGATTCTAAAAAGGATACACCCGGGTCCGAGTACCTTGCATCTTATGATTATGGAACTACCGGCATGTACCTGCAAAACTATTTTTCTATTGGCGGCCCTGTCAATACAATCAATACAGCCTGTTCATCCTCTGCCAATGCAATTATGTATGGTGCAAGACTTATCAGGAGCGGCAGGGCACGAAGGGTTATTGTAGGCGGCTTCGATAGCCTGGCAAAATTTACCATCAACGGATTTAATGCATTGCATATTTTATCAACGGAATATTGCACTCCTTTTGACGAAGGCCGTAAAGGATTGAACCTGGGCGAAGGTGCAGCATTTCTTGTGTTGGAGAAAGAAGAAGATGTTACTGGTAAAAAAAAATATGCCTCATTAAGTGGTTATTCAAATACCAATGATGCTTTTCATGCTTCCGCCCTGTCTGATAATGGAGATGGACCTTTTAAAGCAATGAAGGATGCACTGGCATCAGCAAAATTGAATCCATCGCAAATTGATTTCATCAACGCCCATGGCACTGGTACAGAAAATAACGATAAGGTAGAAAGCTTTGCTATACAACGCCTGTTTGAACAGGTTCCTGCATTTACATCCACTAAAGCAAACACCGGACATACCCTGGGTGCCGCCGGTGCCATTGAAGCAGTGTATTGTATTATGAATTTAGCAGAACAGGAATTGTATCCCTGTATTCATTTTACCAACCCCATAACAATGACAGGGTTGGTTCCTTTTCAATTGTATAAAAAAACTCCTTTAACTCATATCATGTCCAACTCTTTTGGATTTGGGGGCAATTGCTCATCACTGGTTTTTTCTAAAGTCTGATACCATGTTTTATATACATCAAACTTCCTGCATATCGCCCCAGCAAACATTCCATGATGTTGATTTAAATAAATTGCATGAACCGATAGACAGAAAGATGCTGGCAATTGAACCTCGCTATGATGGTATTCCTCCGGGTATTTTACGAAGGATGGGTAAAGCGGTAAGAATGGGCGTTGGTGCTGCAATGCCGCTGCTTCAAAATAATCCTTCGCCCGATGGTATCATTGTTGCAACGGTTAACGGGGGGAAAGAAGATTGTGTAAAATTCATAAACCAGATTATTGAATACGATGAAGGTTTACTGACGCCCATAAATTTTGTACAGAGCACACCCAATGCTATTGCTGCACAAATAGGATTGCTTACAAAAAACCATGGTTACAATATCACCCATTCGCAACTTTGGCTTGCATTTGAATATGCTATGATTGATGCAGATATGATGATAAATGAAAACCCTTTAAGCAGTTACCTGCTGGGTGCAGTAGATGATATCTCTTCGTTTAATTATAAATTTGAAGAAAAAAGTGGTTGCCATAAAAAAGAAATTGTTTCTGCTGAAAATTTATATGCAACCAATTCGCCCGGCTACATTGCAGGCGAAGCTGCCAGCATGTTTTTGGTGAATGGAAATAAAACGGGTGCGATTGTAAAAGTACTTGCGGTAGATACTTTGCATACTACAGATGAATTCATCATGAAAGAAAAATTATCCAGATTTATAAAAAAACATTTACCAGTCGGTGAAAAAATAGATCTATTAATTACTGGTGAAAATGGAGATAACCGGTTATTAAATTATTATTCCTGCTGCGAATCATTAATGGAAGATGATGTTACTATAGCTAGGTTTAAGCACATGAGTGGTGAATTTCCTACAGCTACTTCAATGGCGCTTTGGCTTTGTTGCAACATACTTCAAAAACAACATATCCCGGAGCACATGATTAAAAAAACTGCCGCTAAAACAGGGTATAAAAATGTACTTATCTACAACAATTATAATGGTGTTCAGCATAGTTTTATATTGGTGTGTGGCATATCACAATGACAATTAAATGTCAGAAAAAGTTACTTAACTTTAATAAAAAACAATGAGCCATACAGACAAACATATTGTTGAGACTTATTCAGGATTATTTGAAGGGTTAAGTTCCATGAACAAAATTGAATTGATTGAAAGTCTTTCAAAATCTTTGAAGAAAGAAAAGAAAACCAAAGACGATTTATTTTATAAATCATTTGGAGCTTTTTCTTCTAAAAAATCACCGGAAGAAATAATTTCTGAGATCAGGTTAA
>JANPAP010000516.1:0-2374 GCA_031429975.1 Chitinophagaceae bacterium | reverse complement strand
AAATCGAAATGATTGGCCATATACTGCATGTTGCCCTGCATGCCTTTGCTGAGCCAGCTTTCCAGCCTTCGGGCATCATCAGTTAACAGCTGTGCTTTGGCAATACCGCAATAATTAAATCCCAAACTTGCTGCAGTGTTTTTTACAAAACTGGTATGTGTACTGGTTTTCAAATATTTTTTATTTACATTCAAAAAGTCTGGTTATATTAGTTCCATCATTAATTAACTAAACTGTCTTTATGAATCATTTATTAAAGTGCCTATTGGTATTTAATTGCCTGTTTTTATTTAAATCAACCCTTATTGCGCAAGACAAATTACCGATAAAATTCGGAAAGGTAACGGTAGCTGATTTTGATGTAAAATCGCCACTCATCGATTCCAATACTAACGCAGTAGTGGTGGCTGATGTGGGCAGCTCGGAGTTTATGGCCAATACCAATGATCTTAATTTTTCGATTTTGTTTAAAAGAAAAGTCAGGATAAAAATCCTTAATAAAAAAGGTTTTGATGCTGCCAATATAACCATACCCTTGTATGTAAGCGATAAGAGTATTGAAGAACGTTTGGAAGACTTGGATGTATATACTTATAACCTCGTTAATGGAAAAGTGCAATCAACTAAAATGGAACGGTCATCACTATTTACCGAGAAGCACAATAAAAATCTCATTTATAAAAAGTTTACGTTTCCTGCTTTGGCCGAGGGCAGTATTATTGAGTATGCTTATGAAATAAAATCTGATTTCTTTTTCAATTTCCAGTCATGGATATTTCAAGGCGATTACCCGGTATTGTGGAGCCAGTATGATGCCAGCATTCCGGAGTTTTTTAAATACATCATTCTGTCGCAAGGCTATAACAGTTTTGCTGTAAATAAAACAGATAGCCGTTCCGTAAATTTTAAGTTTGTACAACGGGTTTTAAATAGTTCTAGTCCGTTTGAAGTAGGTGGTAATACAAAAAGAGATGAATTTGATATTGCCGGATTAGCGGATTTACATACCTGGATTATGAAGGATGTGCCTGCTTTAAAGGAAGAATCGAATATCACCACTTTAGGAAATTATGTTTCTAAAATTGAGTTTCAATTAAAACAAATTGCCTATCCCAACCAGGTACCAAGCAATTATATGAATGATTGGCAAAAAGTAAGTACCGATTTACTGATTAACGAAAACTTCGGAATCCCCATTGGCAGGGGTAATGGCTGGTTGGATGATGAAGTGAAAGTCATTGTGGGTAATGCCACAACCGCAAAGGATAAAGCAAAGAAAATTTATGAACATATCCGTGACCGTTATACCTGTAATAATTTTAATGGCCGATACATCAGTACCAGTTTAAAAGATGTATTTAAAAATAAAAATGGTACCGTGGCCGATATCAATATGCTGTTGATTGCCATGTTACGCAACCAACAAATTACAGCCGACCCGGTTTTATTAGGAACCCGTAACCATGGTTATACCAGCGAGTATTATCCATTGATGGACCGCTATAATTATGTAATAGCACAGGCACAGATTGATGGTACTGTTTATTATTTGGATGCCGCAACGCCAAGATTGGCATTTAATAAATTGCCTTTACAGGCTTATAACGGTCAGGCACGGATTATAGATAAAGAAGGTTCGGCGGTTTATTTTGTTGCCGATTCTATTTCGGAAAGCGATGCTACCAGTGTATTTATAACCAATATGGATAACAAAAAAGTGGAAGGTAGTTTTAATAATACCATGGGTTATTATCATTCGTTGAACCTGCGTAACAAACTGGCAAAATCGAATATGGTTGATTATAAAAAAACTTTGCAGGAAACGTATTCAGATGAAATTGAAATAGACAATGTAGAAATTGATTCATTAAAATTACTGGATGAGCCCATTGCATTAAAATTTGATTTAAAATTAAAAGCCTTTGGCGAAGCCGATATTGTTTACTTTAACCCCATGCTGGGAGAAGCCATCCGCAAAAATCCATATACCGCTGCCGAACGGTTTTACCCGATTGAAATGCCCTATACTATTAATGATATGTATACCCTTAACATGGAAATACCCAAGGGATATAAGGTTGATGAAATTCCTAAATCGGCCCGGATTAAGTTAAATGAAGATGAGGGCATGTTTGAATATTTAATATCGGCCAGTGCAGAAAATATACAAATGCGTTGCAGGGTAATTATAAAAAAAGCTACTTACAGTAAAGATGATTACCAAACGCTTCGTGATTTTTATGGCTTTATTGTAAACAAAGAAGCCGAACAGATTGTGTTTAAAAAAATTAAATAAATGTTGATGATTTGCATGAACCGTCCATCTCTTTTTCAAATAAAAATGGTTGTAGTTTTTTGCTATCGATTATTTTTT
>JANPAP010000515.1:0-1811 GCA_031429975.1 Chitinophagaceae bacterium | reverse complement strand
TTGAAAATTTGCATTTTGAAATAAACGTTCAAGCAACAAAAAACGTTCTACCCAAACTCCACACAAACATTTTTAGCCTCTGTAAAAAAACGCAATGCTTCCCATCCGCCTTCACGGCCTACGCCACTGTTTTTTACGCCACCAAAAGGGGTACGCAAATCTCTTTGCAACCAGCAATTGATCCAGACAATTCCACTTTCAATTTTTGTTGCAAGTTGGTTTGCTTTTGAAATATCCTGCGTCCAGATAATTGTAGCCAAACCATAGGATGAATCATTTGCCAAATGCAAAGCTTCTTCGACGGAAGAAAAAGATTGGAGGGTTACAACCGGACCAAAAATTTCTTCGGTATTCGTTTTACATTTTGGCCCCAGTCCTTCAATAACTGTTGGCTCAATAAAGAATCCCTTTTCGCATCTGCCCGAAAGTTGCACGGCATTTCCACCGGTTAAAATTTTACCACCTTCGTCCTTTGCCAGTTTTATGCAATGCATTATTTTATCAAAATGCATTTTGCTTACAATTGCTCCCTGCCTGCTTTCATCTTCAAGCGGATCACCAACGGTTAACTTTTTTACACGGTCAATAAATTCTGTTTTAAATTTTTCGTAAACAGAAGCTTCAATTAAAATCCTGCTGCCGCATAAACAAATTTGACCTTGGTTGCTGAAGGAAGATTGGATAGTTGTGGCCATCATTTTTTCCCAATTGCAATCTGCAAAAATGATATTTGGATTTTTTCCTCCCAACTCCAGCGATAATTTTTTAAACATGGGTGCCGCAACCGATGCTATTTGTTTTCCGGCCTTGGTACTGCCGGTAAATGAAATGGCTTTAATATCGGGATGTTGAACAATGGCTTCGCCGCAGCTGTGTCCGGTACCATGTACAATATTTAATACACCATCGGGCAGGCCGGCTTCTTTGCAAATTTTGCCCAATAAAAATGCAGTAATCGGAGTTACTTCCGAAGGTTTTGCAATCACACAATTTCCTGCAGCCAGCGCCGGCGCTATCTTCCAGGTAAATAAATACAAGGGCAAATTCCAGGGAGAGATACAACCAACAATTCCAACCGGCTGCCGCAATGTATAATTAATTGCCCGGTTTTCCATGGCATGCGACTCATTTGCAAAATGCATAATACCCGTTGCAAAAAACCGGAAGTTGGCAGCTGCCCGGTAGATGTCTATCTTTTTGCTTAACCAAAGCGGCTTACCATTATCGTTAGTCTCTGCCAATGCAAGGGCTTCACAATTCTCATCAATAAAGGTTGCAATTTTATTTAGAATGATGAACCGTTGTTCCAAACTCGTATTGCTCCATTCAGCAAATGCTTTTTGGGCTGCATGCACTGCAGCATCAATATCTTTTTTGGTA
The DNA here is from genome assembly GCA_031429975.1 of Chitinophagaceae bacterium. Classification (GTDB taxonomy): domain Bacteria; phylum Bacteroidota; class Bacteroidia; order Chitinophagales; family Chitinophagaceae; genus Ferruginibacter. Next base: position 431 of record JANPAP010000515.1, on the reverse strand, counting down.
CTGTTCGGAATCTGTCCATAAATTTCACCGGTTGCCGGATTAATATTATCGATAAATTTTCCTTCAAGCGGTGCGATAAAGAATCCGCTGATAAAATTTTCCAGATGATATGGTATGTTCAGATTCATGAATAATTTTTAAGAAGCAGTATTTTAATTAAATGGTTCCTGTTCTTCCACCATCAACCGGAATGCTTACCCCATTAATATAGGATGCTGCAGGCGATGCAAGAAACGCAATTAAATTGGCAATTTCTGCAGGTTCTGCAAACCGTTTCATTGGAATTTCTTTTTTCATTTCTTCTTCAACTTCATCAATTGTTTTATTTTTCTTGCCAGAGTTAACTTCTATAATTCCTTTCAAACGATTGGTAGCAGTAGCTCCTGGCAAAACATTGTTTACAGTAATATTAAACTGTCCCAATTCATTTG
>JANPAP010000514.1:0-5372 GCA_031429975.1 Chitinophagaceae bacterium | reverse complement strand
TTTTCTCGAAATGTTTGATGTGTTGAATGAGCAACTCATTGTTGATGGCAAAGATCCCATTGCATTTGATCATGATTGCAGGGAAGGTATTTGTGGTATGTGCAGCATGCATATAAATGGCAAGGCGCATGGGCCGTGGAGCAATAATACCACCTGCCAATTGCACATGCGTGCCTTTAAAGATGGTGACACCATTGTGGTAGAACCTTGGCGCAGCAAGGCTTTTCCGGTTATAAAAGATTTAATGGTAGATCGCAGTGCGTTCGACAGGGTGATACAGGCAGGCGGTTATATTTCGGTAAATACAGGTAATGCGGTTGATGCAAATGCATTACCCATTGATAAAAAAAATGCAGATGAAGCATTTATGGCGGCAGCTTGTATTGGTTGTGGTGCCTGCGTTGCTACTTGCGTAAATGGCAGTGCCATGTTGTTTGTTGGCGCAAAAGTTTCTCAATTAGCATTGTTGCCACAGGGCCAGCCCGAAAGAGAATCGAGGGTGTTGAATATGGTGGCGCAAATGGATAAAGAAGGTTTTGGAAATTGTACCAATACCTATGCCTGCGAAGCAGAATGTCCCAAAGGAATTTCGGTATCAAATATTGCCCGGTTAAATAAAGAATATTTAATTGCCGGACTTTCAACAGAAGAATAATTTTTATAGAATATATTTTTTAAAACCTTCTTTACCGAAGGTTTTTTTATTTGCAACAAGGTTTGTTAATCGCAGTGCCTAATACAATTTGTGTTAACTTTATTGATACCATTATAAATTCCTTCATTGAAATTGAACAGGTTTTTTTTGCTGATGTTGAGTATCCTGATTGTGCAGGTATCCCTGGCGCAAAACCCTGTGTCAACACAATCAAACCTTCGGTTAAAATTTATCTCCACAAAAAATAAGCAGGTAAAATTTGATACGCTTCCCATTTTTTTAAACACCGTAAATATTGCAAATGTAACAGCAGGAGATTATCAGATTGATCCGCTAAATGCCATCATCAACTGGATCAACAAACCTCTTGCAGACAGTGTGCAGATCAGTTACCGGGTGTTTCCTTATAAATTAAATGAAGTTTCGCAACATGTAAATTTTGAAAATGTGCGGAATAATTTTTTGCTGCAAAAGCCACTTACCCTCCGTTATGGAAATAAACAAAACAATACTTTGTTCGATTTTGGTAACATGAATTATAACGGAAGTTTTGGCCGTGGCATTTCATTTGGCAACAGCCAGGATGCTGTGTTAAACTCCAGCATGAACCTGCAACTGAATGGGTTTATCGGCGACAGTTTGGAATTAACCGCCGCCATCACCGACAATAATATTCCCATTCAGCCCGATGGTAATACGCAGGACCTGCGTGACTTTGACCGGATTTTTCTGCAGGTAAAAAAACGCAGCTGGCAAATAAATTTTGGTGATATCGATATCCGCCAGAGTAAAAATTATTTTCTGAATTTTTATAAAAGATTGCAGGGTGTTTCATTTATTACCGATAATAAAATTGCAAAAGGTATCAATAATTCTTTGCTGTTGAGTGGCTCGGTTGCCAAAGGAAAATTCAACCGGAATTATTTAGTACCTGTTGAAGGAAACCAGGGCCCTTACCGCTTACAGGGCGCCAACAACGAATTGTTCTTTACCATTTTGGCCGGTACCGAAAGGGTTTTTATGGATGGCGAATTATTACAAAGAGGCGAAGACCAGGATTATGTAATTAACTACAATACCGCCGAACTGACCTTTACGCCCAGGCGGATGATTACAAAAGATAAAAGGATTCAGGTAGAGTTTGAATATGCCGATCGGAATTATCTCAACTCAAATATTTATGTAAACGATGAAGTAAATTTTAAGAATAAATTGTTTGTAAGTGTAAGCGCTTTTTCAAATCAGGATTCAAAAAATTCGGCCATCAATCAATCGCTCGATGTAAATCAAAAACAGTTTCTGGCAAATGTGGGCGATGGCATTGATACCGCTTTTTATTCAGGCGCAGTAAGGGATACGTTTTCAACCGGTGCTGTGTTGTATAAAAAAATGGATACGCTTTACAATAGTCTGTTGCATGATTCTATTTATGTGTACGATACCAGTAAAACCATTCAGTTGTACAATGTTGCATTTACCTATTTGGGTACCGGCAAAGGCAATTATATCCAGTTGTTTAATGCAACCAACGGAAAGGTTTTTAAATGGGTTACACCCGATGCTGCCAACAATAAATTAGGCGATTGGGAGCCGGTAATTTTATTGGTATCGCCAAAAAAATTGCAGGTAGCAACCGTGGCTGCCGAATATGTGATGGATGATAAAACAAAATTAAAAGCAGAGTTTGCAGCCAGTAAATACGACATCAATTTATTCTCATCAAAAGATAAAAGCAATGATAATGGCATTGCAGCAAAACTGCAATTCAGTAAAGATGAAAAGCCCATTAATCTTTTTGGAAAAACAATATTGTTGCAGGCAAATGCCGGCGTAGAAATTGTTTCAAAAAGATTTAAACCGTTGGAGCGGTTGCGGAATGTAGAGTTTAACCGGGATTGGAGCCTGCCCTTTATTATAACACCTGCCGATGAAAGGCTGATGAATGCTGGCTTTGGGCTTACAGGGAAAGCCGGCAACCGTTTTAAATATGAAATAACCAATTACAACCGCAGTGATAATTTTAATGGTTTCAAACATAACCTGGAGCACAGTGCGGAAATAAAAGGTTTTAAATTTTCTGAAAGAGTGAGTCTTACCAACATCAATTCAACTTTGCAAAAAGGAATGTATTTGCGGCCAACCATTGATGTTAGTAAGCTGTTTAAAAAATTAAACAACCTTACCGCCGGCGTAAATTATTTGGGAGAGCACAATCAACTTACGGATAAAACCGGCGACAGTCTTGCGCCCTTTAGTTTTGCTTTTGATGTTTGGCAGGCCTATCTGAAATCGGATAATGCAAAACTAAATAAATGGGGCATCAGCTATTTTACCCGGAGCGATTATTACCCCGTATCCAAACAACTGCAACATGCCGACCGTAGCGATAATTTTAATTTTAATACCGACCTGTTAAAAAGCGACCGGCACCAGTTTAAATTAAATATCACGTACCGCAAATTGCAGATCACTAATCCGGCCATCAGCCGCTTAAAAGCCGATGAAAGCCTGCTGGGCCGTGCCGAATATTTTATAAATGAATGGAAAGGATTTGTAACCGGCAATATTTTATACGAAGTAGGAGCAGGGCAGGAGCAAAAAAAAGAATTTACATTTATAGAAGTACCGGCAGGGCAGGGGGAGTACACCTGGAATGATTACAACAATAACGGCATAAAAGAATTGAACGAATTTGAAATTGCCCTCTTTGCCGATCAACGGAAATACATCCGCATTTTTACGCCTACCAACCAGTATGTAAAAGCCAACTATGTGCAGTTTAATTACAGTTTCGATCTTAATCCAAAAGTGTTGATTAATACTTCTACCGCAACGGGTTTTAAAAAAATCATTTCCAGAATAAGTACCGCATCTTCTTTACAGATTTCAAAAAAAGATATTGCCGCCGGGAGTTTTGAATTTAATCCGTTTTCGAAAAAACTGGTAGATACAACCCTGTTAACCCTCAGTTCTTTTTTGTCCAATACATTTTTCTTTAACCGCAGCAGTGTTAAATGGGGCATGGATATTACGCATATAATCAGCAATGGAAAATCGCTGCTTACCTATGGCGTTGAAAGCCGCCGCCAGCGCAATATTGCATTAAAGCTCCGCTGGAATATCAGCCGCAATATGAATACAACCATTACGGCCCGTTCGGTATTGAACGATTTAAATACACCCAAATTCAGCAACCGCAATTATGCCATTGAGCAAAAAATAATTGAGCCCACATTGAGTTATATCAGCGGCACAAAAATGAGGGTAACCCTGGGTTATAATTATTCCGAAAAGAAAAATGCCGGTGGCTTTAAGGAGCAAACCGGCAACAGCGCTTTCAGTTCCGAAATAAAATACAATGTACTTTCCAGCAGCAGCATCAATGCAAGGTTTTCGGTAAACCAAATACGTTTTACCTACGATGCCGGAGGCTCTCCCAACTCAACAGTGGGTTATATTATGCTGGATGGATTGTTGCCCGGAAAAAATTATTTGTGGAACCTGGAGTTTACCAAACGTCTTTCGGGTAATATTGAAATGAGTTTGCAGTACGATGGCCGCAAACCCGGCGAAGCCCGTACAGTGCACATTGGCCGGGCCACAGTAAGGGCCATTTTTTAAATTTGATTCCAAACAAAAACAGGTTTACATAAAATAATTTTGATAAAAATTTTGCTGAAAAATTTTAACCCCTATCTTTGCAATCCGAAAACGGAAAGGGAGTTTAGCTCAGTTGGTTTAGAGCATCTGCCTTACAAGCAGAGGGTCGGCGGTTCGACCCCGTCAACTCCCACTAAATAATCAAGCAGTTATGATTTTATCGTAACTGCTTTTTTGTTTTTGTGACCTCAAATGTGACCATAAAAAACGTGACCACAAAAGCTCCTTTTTTTATCAAAATTCATAGGAAAAATCGTTTACGAATAAGCCTTTCCGTTGTGACTTTGCTACAGCATATAACTGCTGGTAGAGTGGTAGGGCTTGGCAATAATATTTACTGAATGGTTTCGCATATCCTTCGCTAATCATTATCTCGTTTAAGCACCTACCATCGGCAAGAAATACGTAAGCCAGTGTTCTTCCGTAAGGATCAATACCATTAAGTTTTTCCATTTGTATAGTTACAGAAGTACCAACCGGAGCAATAGTATTTAAAAATGTTTTTGATTGATGTCCTAACGATAAAAGCAATTGACCAGGTAAGTGTGTTTCTCTTTCATCCTGTTGCAGTTTTTTTGACCTCTTTATTTCAGGTGCATCAATACCTAAAAACCTTATTTCCTCTTCTAGCTTATTAAAAATATTTATTACAAAAATGCCATCTCCATCAACCACTTTAGTGATTTTAAGGTGAGTTTTTATAATTGCTTGTCCGTATGCTTTGAATTGCACCATATTGCTTTATTTAACTAATTGAATTTCAATGTATTACATTGTAAATTTGTATTGAAAAAATATATTTTCAAAATTTAAATTTAATATCATGGCAAAACAAACAGGTTTATTACGTTACTCGGGTTCAATGGGCGGAGTAAGACATTTTAAAATCAAAGGTTTATCTGGCGACTTCGCCGTTTTAAATGGCGGTCCATCTGGAGATCAAATTAACACGGCTCCGGAGTTTGAACGTACTCGTGAAAATATGAACGAGTTCGGCGGATGTGCAACTACCGGAAAATCAATTCGTGTTGGTCTCAGTCAGTTGGTAAAACAAATG
>JANPAP010000513.1:0-4562 GCA_031429975.1 Chitinophagaceae bacterium | reverse complement strand
AAAGTTTGGATGTTACAAAATAATTCTTGTAAAACTTATCATTGTATTTTTGTTTAATAAAAATCAATGTGTAAGAAAATAATTTATCGCAGTATCAAAAAAATTTGCTGATGCTTTTTTTTGGCAACCGGTATAACAAACCTGACATAACGCAATAACATAAATAAAATGATTTCAGTAACAGCAGCAAAACAAATTGTTGAAGCCAACACAGGCATTTTGCCAAAAACAAATATTCAATTGATCAATGCGGCTGGTTGTGTTTTGGCAGAAGACGTTTTATCTCCCATCGATTCTCCTTCATTTAATCAGGCTGCAATGGATGGTTATGCATTTGAATGGGAAAGTACAAACCTGAATACAAAAATTCCTGTAACCGGAAATATTCCTGCAGGAACAACTGAGCAGCTATTTTTAACTCCCGGCACTGCGGCAAGAATTTTTACAGGAGCTCCGGTACCTGAAGGCGCCGATACAATTATCATGCAGGAGCATATAATAAAATCAGAAGGCGGGATTATTGTTACAGACAAAAGTACCAGCAAGGGAAATCATGTCCGTTTAAAAGCTTCACAAATTTCTTGTGGATCAATAGCTGCAAAAGCGGGTACAAAATTAACACCGGGCAGCATGGGATATCTGTCAAGTTTGGGTGTTACAGAAGTTTGGGTTTATACAACTCCAAAAGCAGGCATCATCGTAACGGGAAAGGAATTGGTATTTCCGGGCACCGCTTTGGAGTTTGGACAAGTGTACGAATGCAATACCGTTACACTTACCGCTGCCTTGCTGGAAGGCAGGCTGGAACCGGCTTTTATAGAACATGTAGATGATGACGAAGCACTGGTTACCGCAGCAATTGAAAACGGTTTACAGGAATGTGATGTGCTGCTGATAACAGGCGGAATTTCTGTTGGCAAATATGATTTTGTACAAACAGCCTTACAAAATTGCGGTGTGGAAACCTTGTTTTATAAAGTAAAACAAAAACCCGGCAAGCCTTTATTCTTTGGTAAAAAAGGAGATACATTGGTTTTTGGTCTTCCCGGAAATCCGGCTGCGGTACTAACCTGTTTCTACGAATATGTTGTGCCTTGCATACGCAAAATGATTGGCATGAGTCCGGTATTTCCAAAAGCAACCAACATGATTTTAAATCATGATGCACAAAATAAACAAGGGCTTACTTCTTTTTTAAAAGGCAAGATGCATGAAAATTTTGTTGAAATACTGGATGGTCAGGAATCGTATAAACTGAATACTTTTACAGATGCCGATTGCCTGGTAGTATTTGAAGAGGGTAATGACAACTATAAAAAAGATGAAATCGTAACGGTACATAAAATAAACGAATGCTGGATATAAATGAAAATAAGGGGTGTATTTAAAATTGTCGCAGTTCAATAAAGGGTTGCCAACCTTTTATAAAGCGTATTTGGTTTAAAGGAACCTACCCAAGGTTGGCAACCCTTGCGACAATTTTAAATGCACCCAAAATAAGCGGAGTGAAAATAATAGCAGATAAAAAATATTTCGCAATAGAATTTGAACTACTAAAAATGATTCATTAAAAATGACAACGGATATCAACAGTTGGTTTTTTATTTTATTACCGGTAGTGGCATTCCTGTATGCATCGGTTGGTCATGGTGGGGCAAGCGGATACCTGGCATTGATGGCACTGTTTAATTTTTCTCCGGATGTGATGCGGCCTACTGCACTTATCCTGAATATTTTCGTTTCAGCAATTGCCTTCTATCATTTTTACAAAGCCGGAAACATGCGCTGGAAGCTGTTCTTTGCATTAATCATCCTTTCTGTTCCCTTTGCATACTTGGGTGGCACCATGGCATTGCATCAAACTTTTTACCGGCAAATATTAGGTTTGTTATTATTGATTCCGGTGGCTCGTTTTATTTGGGTATCAAAAAAAGAAAATGAAAATTTGAAAAAAATAAATTGGCCAATTGTGATTTTATTGGGTGCCTGTATCGGTTTTATTTCCGGACTGATAGGAATTGGTGGTGGCATTATTTTATCGCCAATATTATTAATGCTGGCATGGTGCAAGATGAAAGAAACTGCTGCCATCAGTGCATTATTTATTACCATAAATTCTGTTGCAGGCTTGGCAGGCAATGCAAAATTGGGTATTCATATCAACTGGAAACTGGGCATGGTGATCATTCTTGCCTTTGCTGGTGGTATGCTGGGTGCTTATATCGGCGCCAACCTTATAAAAACAACAAGGCTGAAACAGCTGCTGGCACTGGTGTTGGCCATTGCATCCTTTAAATTATTAATGACATAAAAAAATGAGCTTGATAAAAATTGGCATATTAACAACATCAGACCGGGCATCGCAAAATATTTATGAAGATATTTCAGGTAAGGAAATTATCCGGCTGCTGAATGCATATTTAATTTCAACCTGGGAGCCGGCGTACAGATTGGTTCCGGATGAACAGGATGAAATTGAAAAAGCGTTGATGAATTTATGTGATGTAGAGCAATGTTGTTTGGTAGTAACAACCGGCGGTACCGGGCCTGCAAAAAGAGATGTAACAACCGAAGCCACCGAAGCTGTTTGTGAAAAATTATTGCCCGGCTTTGGCGAACTGATGCGACAGGAAAGTTTGAAGTATGTGCCAACAGCAATCTTATCCCGGCAAACGGCAGGCATCAGGAATCAAAGTTTAATTGTAAACTTACCCGGAAAACCTTCGGCAATAAAACAATGTCTGGATGCTGTTTTTCCAGCCATTCCTTATTGTATCGATTTAATTGATGGCCCATTTTTGGAATGCAATGAAGAAACAATAAAAGTATTCAGACCAAAAAAATGAGTGATATAAAAAAACATATTACAGGTTTTGTATTGGCAGGTGGCAAATGCTCCAGAATGGGACAGGATAAGGGTTTGATGCTGCTTAACGGAAAGGAAATGGTTTTAAATATTGTTGAACAATTGTTGCCTTGTGTGGATGAAGTTGTTATCGTTTCAAATAATGAAGCGTACAAGAAATTTGGATTTACAGTAATAGAAGACTTGATAAAAAATGCAGGGCCTGCTGCTGGAATTTTTACTGCATTGAAATATTCTAAATCAGATTTGAATTTTTTTGTGAGTTGCGACATGCCATTTATTTCAACTGCTGCAATTGAATATATTATACAACAGGCAACAGATAAAGACATTTGTATTGCAACAGCAAATGGTAAACAGCATCCATTGTTTGGGATTTATAACAAAAGCATTCTGAACATGCTGGAGTTGCTCATTCATCAAAATGAATTAAAACTGAAAACCATTATTCAACAATTCAATCATCAATTGATTGACATGAGCCGTTGGGAAATTGAACAGGAAAATTTGTTTTGCAATATCAATACAAAACAAGATTTTGAAATGGCAATAAATAAAACAGTATGCAAATAAATGTATTGGCTTTTGGAAAGCTTGCTGATATTGCAGGCAGCAATAAATGGACAATTGAAAATGTAACATCAACAGATGCATTGAAAATAATGTTGGAGAATGAAATGCCCATTTTAAAAACCATGACCTATAAAATTGCTGTTGATAAAAAAATAGCCAACGAAAATATATTACTAACCAATGATTGTGAAGTGGCCTTATTGCCAGCATTTTCGGGAGGATAAATATGGATACATTCAGTAAATATCAACGGCAGCTATTGCTTAAAAATTTTGGGCAAGAGCAACAACAAAAACTGTTCGATGCCCGTGTGCTGGTTATTGGCGCAGGTGGCCTAGGATGCCCTGCCCTGCTGTATCTGGCAGCAGCCGGTGTGGGCACATTGGGTATTGTTGATTTTGATACGGTAGAGATTTCAAACCTGCACCGGCAGGTTTTGTATAATGAAAATGACATTGGAAAATCAAAAGCAATTGTAGCCGCAGAAAAAATAAGTCAGCAGTTTTTGGATACCGATGTTGAGATTTTTAATATTGCCCTCACTAAAGAAAATGCATTGGAAATAATTTCGTCCTTCGATCTGCTGATTGATGGATCAGATAATTTTTCAACAAGATATTTGCTGAATGATGCCTGTGTGCTGTTAAACAAACCGTTGGTTTATGGATCGGTTTATTGTTACGAAGGACAAGTGGCGGTTTTTAATTTTACAAAAAATAAAATTACTTCAACTAACTACCGGGATCTATTTCCAACTCCGCCAAAAGAAAATGAAATTCCCAATTGCTCCGAAGCAGGCGTGTTGGGTGTGCTTCCAGGAATTATAGGAACCATGCAGGCCAACGAAGCCATCAAAATAATTACCGGCATTGGTGGGCCACTCATAAATAAAATGCTTACTTACAATTCGCTTGATAATTCATTTTATGAATTGATGATAGAAAAAAATTCGTCTGCTATTTGTCCTGCAACTGAAACAGCGTTTTTAAATACGGTTTATGAATTTAGTTGTACCAGTAAAAAGATTGAAGAAATAAATGCCAAAGAATTTATTGACCTGATGAAAACCGCTCCTGCAAACACTTTGCTGGTGGATGTAAGAGATGATTATGAATTACCCAGA
>JANPAP010000512.1:0-4659 GCA_031429975.1 Chitinophagaceae bacterium | reverse complement strand
TGGCTAAAGCCAATTTTATTTTTTTAGTCCACATCTGAAGCCTGTGGCAATTCAATACTATAATTCATAAATTCCCTTCAACTGAATTCCCCTCCAGCTGAAATCCCTCCAGCTTTAGCTGGAGGATAAATATTAATTTTTGTATTGGCTTTAACCAAATTTTTTATTTTTTGTAGTAACTATTGATTTGTCATTTTTTAATTTCTTCATCACAAAATAGATAATACATATTGCTGCAATAAAAATAATGGTTGATAAAATTTCCCATTTGCTCAAACTGGTAAGCAACCAAACAATGGCAGCAATGCCAATAATCGGAATAATTAAACCACCCGGCATTTTGAATGTTTTTTCATAAGCATCCAGTTTTTTCCTTCTTAATTTGATAGTAGCTAAAATAACTGAAAGATAAATTATTAAAATGGCGGCACTTGCCAAAATGGCTAATTGTTTAAATCCTCCTGAAACAGATAGGATAAAAATTAATGCCGCAAAGCTGATAATGGCCCAATATGGTGTAGCATATTTTGGATGAACCTTAGCCAGGAACTTAGGAAATAATCCATCTTTGGCACCAGCAAACAATACTCGGGGCGTAGCCATTATATCGCCACTTACATTTGTAAAACACGAAAAAGCTGCCGTAAGTAATAAGATTGTTCCACCAACTGGACCCACAATTTTTTCGGCAATTGCCGCTAAAGGCGCATCTTTAAAAGCCGCCATTTGCGATCCTAAAACACCCTGTGTAACAGTTTGCAGCAACAGGTACAGTACCAGTATCAGCAAACCTGCCAGTAAAATTGCAAGCGGGATTGTGCGTTTTGAATTTTTAATTTCACCACTTACACTTAGTGCTGATTCAAACCCGGCAAAGGCAAAAAATAATACAAGGGCTGTACTGCCAAAAGAAGTTAGTGATGGCACTTTTTCCCAATGAAGGTTTTGGGATTTTATAAACGGGAAACCAAAAATGATGATGGCTGCCAATGGTAATAATTTTATAATGGTAACCAGTTTAATAAACCTTACGCCTTGTTTAGTGCCCAGTATATTCAACCCTACAATAAAAGTTAACAGTACAAAAAAGAAACCCGCCCTTAGCCATGGATTTAAGAATACCGGAAAAATTACAGCCAACGAATCGGCAATAAGATTGAGTAAAGCAGCATCGCTAAAAACACTCCAACCAAAAAAGAATAACCAGTTAATAATAAAACCTGCAAAGTTGCCAAAAGCCGCTTCCACATAGGCATAGCTTCCTCCACTGGTTGTAATATGGCTACCAATTTCGGCATAGCAAAGCATAATAGCAGCTAGCATTATTGCACAAAAAACATAACTAAATATTCCGAAAGCCCCCATCTCAATACCTACAATGGCAGGTAGCGCAAAAATGCCTGCACCAACAGTAAAATTTACAATGGTAAGAGCAAGGCCTGAGACACCAACTACCCGTTTTAATCCTTCATCCGTTTTTGTATGCTCCATGCAGAGTTGTTTAAGTTGAATTTGTTTTTATAAGAATATCAAATGGAAAACTATTTGATGAATGATGTAAGCACCCATTGCAATTAAGTAAGGCTGATATTGTCTTTTATTTTTTCGGTCGTAAAGAACGAGGGCAATCAATATAGAATAAATAATAGCATACTGCACATTTTGAGTTAATAGCTCCGACCATCCAAACAAGTGTGGCCCAATGCGTCCAACTGTTGGCCCCAATAATACCAATGCCGATGCAATCATGTACCGCATATGTTTAGCCGTTTTCTTTTTGTAATAAATAGCAAGCGAATAAAACAGTATCAACAATAAGCCATCAGCAATAGGGAAAAATAGATATTGATATTCGGCAGCATCAAATGTCTTTATTATCCTGGGAATAAATGAAAGGAGGAGTAATGGAAAAACAACATATGAGCCTTTGCCAAGCATGCGGTGCCAGGCCACTTTTTTATTAACAATTAAAAAGGGCTGAACAATCAATATGGCTACCCATAATGTGGCGATGATAGAATGAATATGAAGGGAAGTGTCAAACTTCTTTCCAAAATTTGGGAAAGGCTGAAAATAACTTTTGTAAAACCCAGCAAATATTAAGGGGATCATTAAAAGAAAAAAGTAACCAAGGTATTTATAGGTCCTGTCCATGTGCTTTAATTTTTATTTAGTAAAACGCACCCAGTGCCCTGCTGATTAAGACAGGTACCATCGTACTTGTGTATTTCTTTTTCAAAAATTGTTATGAAAAATTGATTCCTTAATTATTTGTTTCAGTTCAGGAATGGTAAAAGCTAATTCCTTTTTATAATTTTTATTAAAATAAAATAAATATTTGAATGACAAGGAATTATTTTGCCTCGATGATGGTTTTAAAAATATGGAACAAGGAATAAGGAATATTGAATGCTGAAGTTTGCAATAAATTCGAGAAAAGATGTCATCCCGAGGAACGAGGGAACTGCCGGGAAAAGAAATAAATATGGAACAAGGAACAAGGAATATTGAATGCTGAGATTTGCAATAAATCCGAGAAAAGCTGTCATCCCGAGGAACGAGGGATCTGCCAAAAAAATCTTCCAGAAATAAATATCAGCTACCCAGGTTTTCAATCTTTTCTGCAACCGTCCCTTTCTCTCCAATCCGTATAATAAAAAGAAGCACTGAGGCAATAAAACCAGGGCTTGTAATAATGGTAAATTTATTGACTACTTTTTGATCCCTTAATAAAATCAACTGCTCCAATTCAGGAGCCGTTTTACCGGCAATGCTTTCAGCAAATTCCCATGCGCCATCCCTGCTCAACTGCATACTGAAATCGATAAAAAAAATTTTTCACATTTTTTGTTTTTTGCAGAATGATTTTTAGTGTAGGCCAAATTTTAGCAAGATCATCTTGCACTTTATTTACCAGCAATGAAAGCAGTTTGTTTATTTTATCAAAATCATTTTTTAATGCAGGCAAATCTGTTCCCGAAATTTCAGCAGCAGCAACTCCAAGGTCTAAACTGATATGTGCATGAATGCCCAATAACAAATGCTGCAAAACGATTGGCCGGTAATTTTTTGATTGCTCAAATGCTTTATTCCATAATAAACTTAGGGACGTATTTTTATGGTAGGCATCAAAAGCATCCAAGTAACGGTTGGCAAAAATAACATCCAGCTTTTCCATTCTAGGCCCATCATCAAAATAATTATTTGCAATCCCTTCCCTTACTTTAATGCTAACCTGCTGGTATAATGCGGCAAAATATCCAAGAGGATTATTTTCATTTTTACACTGCTGAATGATGGCATTCAAAGCTGCAATTACTGCATCTATAGAATTGGGTTTTGGCATTATGTATTTTTAAAACTGATGGATTATTTCAAGTAAATTAATTCTTTTTCTCAACCGGTGCTAAAGGGCAATACTAATTTTTTTGAAACAACAATTAGTTAACAATGCTTGCTTTTAAAACTAAATTGCCTGAAATAATATTTTCCATAAAGAATGCAACGCTTCCATAACTTGGGTTGTCAAACTGGCAATAAGCTACATGAATCAACAGCGGCAATTAATAAAAGACTGTTTGCAGGGCAATTCCCGGGCACAAAAGCAATTGTATGATGCCCATGCAGCAACCATGCTGGGCATTTGCTATCGCTATACAAAGTCGATGGCTGATGCTGAAGATGTGCTGCAGGAGGCGTTTGTAAAAGTTTTTACGCATTTGCATCAGTATAAAGATGAAGGGCAGTTTGGGGGATGGGTCAGGAGGATTGTAGTGAATACGGCGTTGAATTTTTTAAAGCGCTCCAAAAATTATCAATCCGAGCTGGTTTTTACCGACGATGGGCTGCATCCGGTTTCAACCGAAAATCCTGAAATGATTCTTTCCATAAAAGAACTGGCCTCAATCATCCGGCAATTACCCATCGGCTATCAAACCATTTTTAATTTATATGCAGTGGAGGGTTATTCGCATGTAGAAATTGGACAAATGCTGGGCATAAAAGATACCACATCAAGATCGCAATATATGAGGGCAAGAATATTACTGATTAGCTGGATTGAAAAATTTGATTCGGTTTATCCCAAAACAAATAATTATGCACAATAATGAATTTGAAAAAAGAGTTGAGCAAAAGTTGGAGGAATTAAAATTTACGCCTTCGGATGCGGTATGGCAAAAAGTGGAAGCACAGATTAAACAACCTGAACGCAGAAGAAGATTTATTTTTTGGTGGCTCTCTGCTGCTGTTTTGTTTTTAGGATTTATGGGATGGATCACTTTCTTTAAAAATACAAATCCTGAATTGGCAAATGTAAAAAACAGTACAAGAAATAAATCTCAATCTATATCAAAAAGCAATGATGATTTTAACCCAACAAAACCCATTGAAGAAAATTATCCAGCAGTAAAAGAAAATAATGAGCAGCTAACAAATCAAATTAAACTTCCTGCTTCAGTAGTAAGTATCACTAAATATTCCACTTTAAAAATAAAAAATCCTGAGCTGGTATTTGTAGAAGAAATCAGCACTCAACAAAAAAATGATTCAACCAATAAATCAAAAAACAGTTCCATTAAAAATGAAAATAATAAGGTTGATTATTTGACTGATGAGTTGACTATTGAATCATCGGTTAATAAAAATAACGATCTAAAT
>JANPAP010000511.1:0-4305 GCA_031429975.1 Chitinophagaceae bacterium | reverse complement strand
GTTGCCTTTCGTTAGGTGGTGCAAAAAATCACCTGCTGGTTTTGCCTGATGCCATTCCTGGTATGACAGCACAAAATGTTGCAGCAAGTATGAGTGGCTGTGCAGGCCAGCGTTGTATGGCTGCCAGTGCCATGATTGCTGTTGGAAATGTTGATGCCATCATTGATAAAATTTGTGAAGAAGCTAGAAAAATTGTTCCGGGTGTAAATCTTGGGGCTGTTATTAATAAAGAATCGCTGGAAAGAATTGAAAGATATATTGGCGAAGCAGAAAGAGATGGCGCAAAAATTTTGGTGGATGGCCGTAATGCAAAAGTTGCCGGTAAAGAAAACGGCACCTATGTTGGCCCTACAGTAATTGATTTTGTAAAACCAACCATGAGTGTTGCTACAGAAGAAATTTTTGGGCCGGTTGTTTCCATCATGCGTACCAATACAGTGGATGAAGCATTGGCCATTGAAAATGCAAGTCCTTATGGAAATGCTGCCAGTGTGTTTACACAAAATGGCGCCATGGCTCGTTATATTATTGACAAGGCAAGTGCTGGTATGATTGGTGTAAACGTTGGTGTACCGGTTCCAAGAGAGCCATTTAGTTTTGGTGGATGGAACGAAAGTAAGTTTGGTGTGGGTGATATTACCGGAAAGAGTTCAATTGAATTCTGGACCAAATTAAAAAAGAGTACAACCAAATGGAATCCGGAAGCAGGGGTGAATTGGATGAGCTAAAAGCTCCCACTAATTACTCCGAAGGGTGGAAATTTAAAAGAGTTTAATGCTTTAAAGTTCTTGCTGAATAATTAGAGTTATTGAATTTAGAATTGAAGTTGATCTGGAAGTTTTGCTGTAGGGCATAGTACTGATTTGCCGTTCTGCTCCTGCTGGAGAAAAAATAAGTGGACGAGTTGGTACATACTATTAGATCACAAATTGTGAGGAAATGCAGAATAAGCTGTAATAAAACTTGCTATGGCAAAAGCAAAAAAAACTGTGGTTAAAATATTACCTGACAATACTATTATCAGGAAAATATACTTATTCCGTGGTCAGAATGTATTGCTAGATATGGATTTGGCCTTATTGTATGAAGTAGAAACTGGATATTTGAAAAGACAGGTAAAGCGTAATATTGAAAGGTTTCCGAGTGATTTTATGTTTGAATTGATCCCAGAAGAATACAATTCTTTAAGAAGCCAAATTGGCATCTTAAAGAGAGGGGCACATTCAAAATATATGCCCTTTGCATTTACCGAACAGGGTGTAGCAATGCTTAGTGGAGTTATCAATTCTCCCAAAGCCATTGAAATGAATATTGCCATTATGAGGGTTTTTGTGGAAACAAGAAAACTGTTGCACAGCAATAAGGAAATTGCTGAACAGATAAAAATGCTTTTTGACAGAATAGGGGAACATGATGTGCAATTAGGTGCTATTTATAATGCCATCGAAAACTTAATGGACGAAAAGACCGAAGAGAAAGTTAAAAAGATAGATTGGGAAGAAAGGGAAAGGATTGGGTTTAAGAAATAAATAATAACTTAATCCAAACTTAAAGATATGCTGACCCTTTTTAAAGTTCCGATTAAAAAAATTCTTGTTCTTGCTTTTGTTGTGTTAAGTGGTTGTAAGAATGCAGATAAAAATTGTTCTTTGATTTTGGATGAGTTGAATGAGAGTTTGGAGAATTCAAATCGTACGGCTAAAAACTTAACCAACGTTTGTATAAGAGAGTTAGAAGACTATTTAAACGAAGGTGTTGTTGCTTATAAAGCTAAATATTGGTTGGATAAGGCTGATACTATTCGTTTACTTTCAGATGAATTAGTATTGTTTATTGATACTATAAAAATTAGAAGTGAAAAAAAAGATGATGAAAACTTTCGGAGAGAGCTAAAATTGTTTTTTAATAAATTAAGATATTATCACAGTACTGTTTTAAATCTTGAACCTAAAATAAAAAATGAGTTTGAAAGTAGAAAAGTAATAATTAACAAAAAGTATCTATCAAAATTTAGAAATGAAAATGAGTTTGCTGAATTAAATTTTAACCAATTCAAAACTTCAATTTTAAGAAATAGGATATTACAATTTGAAAATGACGTTAGAATAACGGAGAGTGATTTAGTGGTTTTTTGTAAGTCTCAATTTATTATTAATGATGAAGGCTATACAATTACTCCAGTTCTGATAAGTCAAAATAAGTCGCATGTTTACAATGGTGAAAAATTAATTGTTAAAGCTGGGATTGGTTCTTTTTATAATTTGGGTAATCCTGTTTTTGTGATTGATGGAAAAGTAATTAAATCTAAGTTTGGATTTCTTTATTATGAAATTACAGCTAAAGGCAATTTGGGTATTTTTAAAGTTCCCATTAATATTGAATATACTGATGTGTATGGCGAAAGAGTTACTTACAATGATTTTATTGAATATACAGTTGACAAGTAATTGTCTAAAAAGCTGCCCAATGATATGTTGCATAAGAGTGCGACGCAACGATGTTAAATTGAAATACAAAAGCTAAGTTCAAAATAAATAAAAAACTAAAAAATAATGTCTCAAGTAAAAGAAATATCAGAAGCTCAGGAAATCATCCAGGATAGTCAGGACTATACCCTGTTTTCATGGAGCAAACAAAAAGGAACAAACCCTATTGCCATTAAATCTGCCGAAGGCGTTTATTTATATGATTACGATGGTAACCGCATCATCGACTTTTCATCGGGCTTGATGAATGTAAATATCGGTCACGGCAACCAGCGGGTAACAGAGGCGGTAGTAAAGCAAATGCAGGAAGTGGCTTATGTTACACCATCTTGTGTTACAAAAGTTAGGGGCGATTTGGGTAAGCGGCTTGCAGAAATTTGCCCAGGAAATCTAAACAAATCCTTCTTTACTTTATGTGGCGCAACTTCTATCGAAAATGGAATTAAGCTGGCACGTTTGTATACCGGCCGTCATAAAATATTAAGCCGTTATCAATCTTATCATGGCGCAACCATTGGTGCAATTTCTGCCGGTGGTGATCCTCGTAAACTGCCTGTAGATGCACAGCAGGCGGGAAATTTTATTCATTTTGATTTGCCTTATAAATATCGTTGGGAGTATGGCGAAGAAAATTTATTAAAAGAAGCAGTGGCACAACTGGAACGTGTAATCGCTTATGAAGGTCCGGGCAATATTGCTGCTATTTTATTAGAAGGCGAATCGGGTACTTCGGGTTGTTTGCAATATCCGGTAGGTTATTTAAAAGCAGTAAGAGAAATTACCCAGAAGCATGGCATCCTGATGTTGATGGATGAAGTGATGAGTGGTTTGGGCCGTACCGGTAAATGGTTTGGTTTCGAAAATCACGGAATCATTCCTGATATGATTGCCATGGCAAAAGGACTTACCTGCGGATACCTGCCATTTGGATGTTTGCAAATAAGCGATACCATTGCTGCTAAATACGACGATGCGGTTTTACCATTAGGACTTACCTATTCGGCCCATCCGGTTGCTTGTGCTGCCGCTTTGGAAACTTTAAAAATTTATGATGATGAAGGGTTGATTGAAAATACCCTTGCCATGGAAAAATACCTGAACCAACAAGTGGAAGGGTTAAAGAAAATTCATCCATCTATTGGCGATTGGAGAAACACGGGATTACTAGGTTGTATAGAATTGGTGAAGAACCGGGATAGCAAAGAACCCATGGCACCCTTTAATGCAAAACCCGATGAGATGGTTGTTATGAATAAAGTTGCCGCTAAAATAAAAGAGCTGGGCATGTACACTTTTGTTCGTTGGAATTTTATTTTTATAGCACCGCCATTGTGTATTACCAAAGAGCAAATTGATGAGGGCCTAGCCATCATTAGTGAAGCCATTAAGATTGCAGATGAACATGTAAGCCCCCTCTAAATCTCCCCCGGTGGGGGAGACTTGAAAGAGTTCAATAATTTATAGCGTTTGCAGGAAGCAGAGAGATAAGTTAAATTGTCGAAAAAATAATCAAAGCTGAAGTGGAAGAACAAATGTTTAAAAAAGAGATAAAGCACCGTCCTTCTCCTTTGGAGAAGGAAAGAGGATGAGGTAAAAGTTAACAAGGTATAAAACTAACTACTAAAATCATTACCATAATAAATGGAATCATCTTCATCGCTAATTAACGAAGACCTTGCCCCAGTCTCTCCGGAAAAACGATCCTGGAATACTTGGAACTATGCTGCCTTATGGATTAGTATGAGCCTTTGCATACCTACGTATATGCTGGCCAGTTCCTTAATTGGCGGTGGTATGAATTGGTGGCAAGCCATCCTCA
>JANPAP010000510.1:0-4961 GCA_031429975.1 Chitinophagaceae bacterium | reverse complement strand
AGGCACCAGATAAAAGATGGCACCACAAAAAAGGCATTGCACCCGGTAGAAGTATTGTTTGAAGCGTTGATAAAATAAAATCCAAATTTTAAATATTTATGTGATATTGCAGCATAAGTTATTCCAAAATTAAAATCCTTTAAAAAACTGTATTTAATAATTAGAAATTGAATTTACTACTACAATTTAAGTACTCATTCAAAATTGTAGAAGCTATATATTCGATTAATTCCTTCGACGAATTAAAATGCAATTTTTTTAATGCACAGTTTTATAAAAATAACAGATATAGGATTGTTTTTTTTCATCAGAAAAAAGGTTAAGCATGTTGTTTTTTTACTGATGCTTTTACTTGCAGTATTTGAAAGTACAGCCCAAACAATTCCTAATTTTACTATTAATATTACCAGCGGCTGTGTTCCACTTGGCGGGGTAAATTTTACAGAAGCTGCTACCGGCGGAGTTGTAACCAGAAGAGATTGGGATTTGGGTAATGGTACCATTATTTCAAATGGGGCTGCGGTGGTGGGAACAAATTATCTTACGGCACAAAAATTTTATGTAACCCTTACTGTTACTTTTTCAAACGGCGATGTAAAAACAAAAACAGACAGTATCATTGTTCACCCCAAACCCATTGCAAATATTTCGGCAAGTGATACCGCAGGTTGTGTGCCGCATACAGTTCAGTTTACCGATTTATCAACAACTGCAACAGGTTTAATCAACAATTGGACCTGGGATTTTGGTGCCGGAGGAAGCACTATTAAAAACCCGTTATTTGTTTATAATACGCCGGGCCTGTATAATATTTCTTTAATTGTAAAAAATAGTTGGGGCTGCGAAAGTGACGCTGTCAGTAGGTTTCAGTACATTCACGTTTGGAATAAACCAACCGCTTCATTTTCACCCAATGCCTATTTTAGTTGCAAGGATACCGCCTCAATATTTTTTAATAATACAACCAGTAACGGTAGCCCTGCCAATAAATATAAATGGTATTTTGGTGATGGTGACAGCAGCAGTTTAAAAAATCCATCTCATTTTTATACTGCTCCCGGAACGTATACGGTTACCTTAACTGCAACAGTTGGAAACAATTGCAGTTCGGTAACATCAAGCATAATTAATATTGGAAAGTCAACAGCAAATTTTATTTCAGTACCCGACACTGTTTGTGTAAATACGGTAACTACATTTAGTGGCAACGGAACACCCAATCCCTATTATGTAAAATGGATTTTTAGTGATAATGGCTCCCAGCAATATTATTCACCAACCAATCACAGTTTTTCAACCCCCGGAAATTTTACCGTTTCATTAATTGCTTATACTTATCAGGGATGCACCGATACAATTACTAAACCCATTTTTGTAAAATATGGAGCAGGGCTTGCGCCTTATTTTATTACTGCTCCCGATACGGTTTGTGTAAATGCTAGCATCAGCCTTGATGGAAATGCAATCCCAACGCCGGCATCAATCCGATGGCTATTTACCGATAACAATACGTTGCAAAATAATAGTCCTGTCAACCATTTATTTTCTACCCCGGGTGATTTTAATATTTTATTAATTGCGCTAAATGCACAAGGCTGTGCCGATACGTTAATAAAAAATATTACTGTAAAGTCTGGCCCCGTTGTGAATTTTACACCTGATAAACTGAATGGTTGTGGTAATCCTTTTACAGTAAATTTTTCAAACAGCACTTATCCCAATTCCGATTTAAGTTTTTCCTGGAATTTCGGGGATGGCTCACCAGTGATAATAACAACAGACACTTTTCCGATAACGCATTCTTATAATATTTTTGGAAATTTTTCAGTCAGCGTTACAGCTACTGATACCATTGCCGGTTGTATAAGTAATCCGAAAATATTTAATTATATCCGGAATTATCAGCCTTCAGTAAATTTTACTTATGTTCCACCAGATGGCTGCAGGCCGCTGCCAGTAAAGTTTACAGGGCAGGTAAGTAACTTAATTGTTCCATTAATTTATTATGTTTGGGATTTTGGCGATGGCTTTATTGATACGATTTCGGGTACCAATATTGCCAATCATATTTATAATGCCGGGGGTGTTTTTAATGCAACACTTACTATCATAACTGCCGAATGTACTTTCACTTCAATTGCTAAGCAAGTTACTGTTATTGATATTTGTGATGATTATGGAAGCGGTGGAGGAGGTGGTGGCGGAGGCGGTGGAGGAGGAGGCGGTGGGGGCTTTGGGTTAGGAAAAACCTGTGCCGATAAATATACAGTAACCTTTACCGATACCGTAAGCAACAAAGTTGTTATCAGTTGGGATTTTGGTGATGGATCTCCACTATACACAACACAACCGCTAAATCCGGTTACCTATATTTATACGCCTCCGCAAAAGATTTATGTGGTAACTGTATTGCGTTTGGATACTTTAACCAACCAGGTGGATACGGGAAGAAAACGGGTTATCATCATTGATGAGAAAGCAAATTTTAATCCTGATAAAACGGATATCTGCACAAATGGCATCGTAAATTTTTATCCCGTTGGAATTGATTCTTCAAAAATAAAAACCTACACCTGGGATTTTGGCGACAGTACTGCCAGAATAAAAATTGATAATGCAACTAACTTTACCAATTTTGGAATTTGGCTGAAAGGCAATACCAGCCATACTTATATTGATACGGGTTTGTATTATATAAAATTGATTATTGAAGATAAGCTGGGTTGTTTAGATTCTTTAGTATATCCAATACCCATAAGTGTACGTGGGCCGATTGCTAATTTTATTCCTGATATTCAATTGAGTTGCCTGGTGCCATTAAAAGTTTTATTTACCGATTCATCTGTACAAAATGGAACGATTCCTATTGTAAACTGGCAATGGAATTTTGGAAATGGATCGCCTGTTTTAAGTATTGCTTCCGACACAGTAGTCAGTAATTTATATACAGCCAATACCTACAATGTAAATTTAAAAGTTACCGATTCTATCGGTTGCTTTTCTACTATTACAAAACAAATTATTGTGCCGTTGGTAACCTCCGGCCCACAGGCAGGGTTTATGGCTAACCCCACTAACAGTTGTGCTGCTACACAAAACGTACTGTTTACAGATACGTCTATCCAAAGTGGTTCGGTACCCATTGTAAAATGGGATTGGAATTTTGGTAATAGCACTACACTAAGCACCAATACTGATTCCGTAATTAACAAAGTTTATAATGGTAATTACTATTATAATTTTTATACCGTATCACTTACCATTACCGATTCCTTTGGTTGTACTTCATCAGTAACAAAATCTAATTACATAAAAATTTACAGGCCCAAAGCAGATTTTTTTAGTTATGATACTTTAAAATGTGGCGCCTATAATGTGTTCTTCTATAATTATGCATCCGCCTATAATGCAAGCTACACCTGGCATTACGGCGATGGTACTTCAACTGTTGGTTATTATGGATCGCATACGTATGCCACCGAAGGCAGTTATAATATTAAGCTGGTTGTACAGGATGAAAATGGATGTTTGGATAGTATTACCAAACCTTCCTACATAAAATTGGTGAGGCCCATTGCCAATTTTAAAATTGGAGACACTACTAAATGTGCACCAACCGCAATTTTATTTAGCGACAGTTCGAAATATGCAAGTGCTTATGTCTGGCGATTTGGAGATGGCGGTACAGGTAGTACAGCTCAATTTCCTTCTCCAAAAATTTATGCATTGCCGGGTTATTTTAAAGTAACATTAGTAGTAACCGGAGTTAACAATTGTGTAGATAGTATATCAAAATGGATCAGAGTGAGAGGCCCAATTGCAACACTTACAGCCAATACTGGTAGCGGTTGTAAGCCGTATTCAATCGCCATGAATGTAAAGGGAAGTTTTATAAATACCTATGCCTGGGATTTTAATGATGGTACACCGATTTCGCCCAATAGTTCCGACTCGAATGTGAACCATACTTATTTTAATGCCGGTAAATATTTGCCCAATGTAATCCTTACCAGTCCTGAAGGTTGTCCGTTTACAATAAAAGCAATCGATACTGTTTTTGTAGACTCAGTTAAAGCAAAATTTAGTTTTACAGGAAGTAAATTTTGTGATAGTGGCTTTGTAAGTTTTACCGATCAATCAAAGGCGCCCTATTTTTCTGTAATAAAATATAAATGGTTTTTTGGCGATGGAAAAACTGATACGGTTGCAAATCCTCCGCCACATTTGTATAATTTACCCGGCGTATATTCTGTGAAATTGGTTGTTACTTCGAAATACAATTGTACCGATTCTTTTATTGTATCGAATGCTATACGTGTGTACGCCAGCCCTAAAGCAACCATTAGTGGAATAAATACTATTTGTTTAAAACCCATAACAAGACTGCAATACAACAGCACCATCACAAGTATTAATGCCATTGCAAAATACAAATGGAGTATCGATGCAGACAGTGTTGCCAACACAGCCAATCTCAATTTTAATTACCGGGTTCCCGGCAGTCATGTAGTTACGTTATTTATTGAAACCGTTAATGGCTGTGTGTTTACGGTTACAAAAAATATAATTATCGATTCAGTAGTTACCAATTTTAGTACAGCCCCAACAAGATTTTGTGGCAATGGCAGCGCCAATTTTATCAACCTCACAACCAGTGCTGCCGTGATCAATACTTATCAATGGACATTTGGTGATGGAAATATTTCCAACACCAGAGACGCATCCAATTTTTATGCAGCACCCGGAAATTATTCGGTAAGAATGATTGCCACAACCATCAATGGTTGTAAAGACACAACCAATTATATTGATACCGTGAGGGTATTTAATTTGCCATCAGCAACCATCAGTGGAATAAATACGGTCTGTTTAAAACCCATAACAAGACTGCAATACAACAGCACCATCACAAGTATTAATGCCATTGCAAAATACAAATGGAGTATCGATGCAGACAGCGT
>JANPAP010000509.1:0-12954 GCA_031429975.1 Chitinophagaceae bacterium | reverse complement strand
AAATTTTTACATTGGCACAATTTACGGGTGTAAGATTACTGCTTGCAACTGCCCAGGTAATTGTTTGTGTACTGCCACCAGACCATGTTACAGCAGTATTAGGAATAGAAACAGCAAACGGACCAGAGGCGGTACTAACGGTAACGATCATATCAGTATAACCCGTTTGTCCAACTGATATTGGAGCCGTAGAACTGTAAACAGCATTATCTCTTACAGTCACTCTAAAATTCAAGGTTCTTGCAACAGAACTTAATGCTTCGGTATTGGCACCTGCATCACCACCTGTTAAAGGACCACTTATTAATGCACCAGAAAGTATGGTTGCCAGTTTAGGAAAATATCTTGTAGGCGATGTTGTAGGACTAAATGTAATCCAGTTGGGGCCGCTTGCTTTTGTTGCGCTGGCCACACTGCTGGTTCCGGTTTGAGAAGAGGATGCATTATCATTTTGCTCCCAACTATATGTCAAAATATCTCCAGCATTTGCATCAGTAGCCGATGCTGTAAGTGCAAAAGGCGTACTTTTTGGAATAGTATAATTGGCTACTACAGCAACCACCGGTGCCGAATTTACAATGGCACTGGTTACCGGGCAGGTTTTTGTTGCAAGGTTTGCCTGAATTTGTGCAATGGTTGCTTGGTGATAATAGGCAATAGAATGATTTGCCAAATCCTGGCTAGTGATGCCAGCATACCCCATGATGGTGATTCCAGAACCCGGTTCTTTATTTACACCAGATCCTTCATTACTCATCGAAAAAGTATGATTGCCACCCAATTGATGACCTACTTCATGCACTACATAATCAATATCAAAATTATCACCTTGCGGTATGCCATCAGCAGGAGAAGTAAAGCCACTACCTTTTGATCCGTTGGTACAAACACAACCTATACAGCCTGCATTTCCTCCGCCACCCGAAGCACCAAACAAATGACCGATATCGTAATTGGCTTCGCCGATAACAGAAGTTAAAGTTGATTGTAATTGTGCGTTCCAGGTTCCGCCAGAACCTGCCGCAGCAGCATCGTATGGATCGGTTGCTGCATTATAATAAATTACCGAAGTGGTATTTGCAATTAGATTTAAGTGAAGGGCAATATCTTTTTCATAAACGCCATTGCAACGGGTAAGGGTTGCATTGATAGCAGCTAAAACTAAACTTACTTGTGAAGCGCTGGTTGCGCCAAAATAATTAGAATATTCGGCCGTTACAGATTGTGCCAAACGCATGGTTTTTAAATTCCCTGCAGAACTTCCAACAGCTCCATCAGCCATAATTTTATTATTAATATTATCAACCAATCGAAGGTCTTCGGTTGTACAAGTCCAAGGTAAACGCTGGCTGGTTCTTTGCGATTTGTAAACCGCATATACATTATGATCCTGCGAATAGGGTTCAATAAATTCTGTTTCATTATCTATTCTGAAAACCATTGTTTGAATGCCCTGTGGAGAGATACTTAATTTTAAAGTAGCAGCTCTATCGGAAATTCCTTTACCAGAAAAAGAACGAATTTCCGGAAAGCGGGCTTGCAATGCCGGCTCAAAATTAGATGCTTCAAATACTTCGAATTGCTCTAATGTGCCAGCAGCATTGGGAAGCGTAATGGTGGATGAATGTCTGCTTGCATTTCCAACAATCGCAAATAAATCTCTTTTAATCGCTGCTATATCTAAATTAAATAATTTAAAATCTCTAGGAAACGATTGCCTTGCAACAGCCTTATCTGTATTGATTGTAGCTGTTCCTGTATGTAAGGTCCAACTATCATTTTGTTGTGCCGATATGATATTAATAAACATAAGCGACAAAAATCCGAGTAACAATTTTTTCATAAATCGTTTATTTTGGTTTTTATTAAATTGAAATATAGATTGATTTTTGAAATGAATGAATACTTTGAATTTTATTTTATCCCCGTTAACAATTCATTTACAAAATTTATTTGGTCAATTCCACTCAATATTCAATCCCTTTTTGGTAGTTGCCAATCAAATACTAACTTGCCAAAATGCTAAAAACGGTTTCCGTTTTATTGAAAAAAGATTTGTTGCTGGAGTTTAGGCAACAGCATACTTTTTATGGCATACTACTATATATTGCTTCAACCATTTTTGTATTGTATTTATCGGTAGATGAATTGGACTCAAAAGTTTGGAATGGTTTGTTTTGGGTAATTCAATTATTTGTTTGTGTAAATGCAGTAGCCAAAAGTTTTTTGCAGGAAAGCAAGGGCAGGATGTTGTATTATTATTCCATCGTATCGCCGGTACATTATATTGTTGCAAAAATGCTGTACAATGGTATCATCATGATGTTGATGAGCCTGATAAGCCTGGTTTTATTTTTTATCTTTTTAAATAATCCTGTTAGCAAAATTTTTACTTTTACTGGAATCGTGTTATTAGGTGGATTAAGTATCAGCCTTGTTTTTACGTTGATGAGCGCCATTGCTGCAAAGGCACAACACAATGCTGCACTGGTGGCCATTTTAGGATTTCCCGTTATTTTACCATTATTACTGCTATTGATGCAACTCAGTAAAACGGCCTTTAATGAAATTTTTAAACCCGGAGCAATATTACAATTGTGCGGTTTGATAACTGGATTGGATATTTTGATTATCCTGTTAGCAGCCATATTATTTCAATATTTATGGAAAGAATAAAATTGAAAAATGAATAATTATTTTGATGCCGTCTTAAGGTTTACCCTAACTTTGCGCCACATTATAAAGAACTATTGTAGTGAATAAAAGCTGGTGGAAAATAACATCTTTCGTATTATTGATTTACACCATTGTGGGTGGGTTTTTGTTGCCGGTTCCACACCTGCACATTTTAAATGAAACCATCCGTAACCTTTACTTCCATGTTGCCATGTGGTTTGGCATGATGATCCTTTTTATTATCAGTTTTATATACAGCATAAAATACCTCAGGGGCTTTAATTACAAGTACGATATCTATGCAAATCATTTTGCCGCATTGGGTTCATTTTTTGGAATCCTGGGATATACTACCGGTGTAATTTGGGTTTCGGTAACCTGGTTAACAGATCAAGGCCAATCTTTAGGCAGCGTTTTAAAAGAACCCAAATTAATTGGAGCCGCAATTGCACTTTTAATTTATGGTGCCTATTTTGTTTTAAGAGGATCTTTTACCGACATGGATAAAAAAGCAAGGGTAAGTGCCGTTTACAATATTTTTGCTTTTATGATGTTGTTTCCAAGCATATGGATTATTCCACGTTTGGTGGGTAGCCTCCATCCCGGATCACCGGGAAGCAATACAGGAAACCCTGCTTTAAAAACAGATGACCTTGATGGAAAAATGAGGATGGTATTTTATCCAGCCGTTATTGGATGGACCTTGTTGGGCGTTTGGATTGCAACTTTAAAAATAAGATTGCAGTTATTAAAAGATAAAAATTTATTTGAGGATAGTAATGGAAAAAATTTAAAAGCATGAAAACACTAAAAAAAATAATTTCTTTTTTATGTATGATTTTGTGTTCGGCAGCAGTTTTTGCACAAGACAATTCTGTTGAAATGGCCGACACAATGAGAAGTAACGGAAAAATTTATATTGTAGTGGCCGTTTGCCTTACTATATTAATTGGATTGTTTTTGTATGTTTTTAACATCGACAGAAAGATTTCTAAATTTGAAAAATCAATTAATAATTAATTGAAAACAACACACACAATAGTAGCTTGCCAGTTACTATCATTATAAATACGATTGCTTAACAAAAAAACATTTTATGTCAGAACATCAAGAGTACAATTTTTTTCAGAGTGTAAGTGACAGCTTTGACAAAGCCACAAAATTTACAAAATGGGACCAGGGGATTTTAGAACAAATTAAAGCCTGTAACAGTGTTTACCGGATGAGATTCCCTATTAAAAGAGACAATGGAACCATTGAAGTTATTGAAGCTTACAGGGTGCAACATAGCCAACACAAATCGCCTTGTAAAGGTGGTATCCGTTTTAGTAACGAAGTGAATCAAGACGAAGTAATGGCGCTTGCTGCATTAATGACTTATAAATGCGCCATCGTAAATGTTCCATTTGGTGGTGGTAAAGGTGGTATCAAAATCAACCCAAGAGATTACAGTGTTTATGAATTAGAAAAGATTACCCGTAGGTATACTTCGGAATTAGTAAAGAAAAATTTCATTGGCCCGGGTATAGATGTTCCGGCTCCGGATTATGGTACCGGCGAAAGAGAGATGGCATGGATAGTAGATACCTATGCCTCTTTAAAACCAGGAGAAATTGATGCTGCCGGTTGTGTTACCGGAAAGCCCATAACGCAAGGCGGTGTTAGAGGCCGTAAAGAAGCTACTGGCCTGGGAGTGTTTTTTGGCATCCGTGAGGTTTGTAATATGGAAGAGGTAATGAAAAAATTGGGCTTAACTACCGGTATTAAAGGAAAAACAGTAGTTGTACAAGGTTTGGGAAATGTGGGCTATCATTCAGCTCAATTCTTTCGTCAAAACGGTGCTATCGTAACCGGCCTTGCCGAATATGAAGGTGCTATTTTTAATGCCGAAGGTTTGAATGAACTGGAAGTTTATAATCACCGCCAAGCAACAGGATCTATTTTAAATTTTCCGGGAGCAACCAATCTTGCAAAAAATACCGATGCATTGGAATTGGAATGCGATATTTTAATTCCTGCTGCATTAGAAAATGTTATCAATGCAGAAAATGCGCCAAGGGTAAAAGCAAAAATAATTGGTGAAGCTGCTAACGGCCCTTGTACTCCCGAAGCCGATGAAATATTTATTAAAAAGGGTATTTTATGTGTACCCGATATGTACTTAAATGCTGGTGGTGTTACCGTTAGTTATTTTGAGTGGTTAAAAAACCTAAGCCATGTTCGCTATGGCCGTATGGAAAAGCGTTTTACCGAAAATTTAAATACCCGAATTCTAGGACAGATTGAAGAATTAACGGGCAAACAAGTGAGCGATATTGAAAGAGATTTTATTATGCATGGAGCCGATGAACAGGATTTAGTGCATAGTGGTTTGGAAGAAACTATGATAAGCGCTACCAGAGAAATTATGGATGTTTGGTTAAGTAACCCAGGTATTCCGGACATGCGTACAGCAGCATACGTAAGTGCCATTAATAAAGTAGCAACCAGCTATGCTGAATTGGGCATTTTCCCATAAACTTTTATCTTCTACATAAAAAAACTCCTGAAAAATTTCAGGAGTTTTTTTATCGATTCAATTAAAATATTTTAAAAAAAAATTACCAACAGTTTTGCCAAACGGTACCATCGTACACTCTTAATTTATTTAGAATACCATCAAAATAAATATCTCCCTTTGCAGGGTTGGAAGGTTCGGTATCCCTGGGTTCCAGCCGCATCACATCTTTCACATGCAGGTTTCTTTCAGGTGTACAAACATTAATGCCCATATTGCCATTTCCACAATCATTAGTATTGGTAAATAGTTGATGAATTTCATTTGCACTCAATGCCCGGTTCCAGATTCCGATATCATCCATACTGCCATTAAACGGATCGCCGGTACTTGCAAAATATCTCAGGTGATTAAATCCAAAACGCAACCCACCACCAATACAACTATCTATTAAACCAGGAGAGTTTGACAAGGTATCCAGCACCCCATTGCGATAAACCTTTGCCTGTGTACCATCAAATGTGTAAACAAGATGCTCCCAAATTCCAATATTCAAAGGTTGGCTAAAATTGGTTCCCACCCAACCAACTGCTGCATCACAATTGCTGTTTATCTTATGTCCGCCAAAGGCTGCCGAATTTAATGAATAGGCTTCGTAATCGCCGTTCATAGTTCCTTTATATATTAATTGTTTGCCAGCAATAACGGCAGTTTTAACCCAAGCGCTTAAAGTAATTTTTCTGCAACGTAAGGAGGCTGCATCCGGTACTTCAATACGGCTGTTATTGCCATTAAAACTATAAGCAGCATTTAAATTTCCAAAACGGTCGGTTGTTAATGTAGTATTATAAACAGTTCCATTATTGCCTTTGCCACTAAGGTCTAATGCATTATTACTAAATGGCCACCAGCCAACCAAACCATTTGCAGGTACATAGCTTGGTGCGGTTTGAGAAAATAAACAGGAATGGAAAACAACGAAAAGAAAAAAGAAAAGCAGCTTTTTCATTTAAAAAAATTTTTCAATATTACTATAATTTTTGAAATGTAAAAATTAAAAAACTAATGGCTGTTTTGCAATGTATAAATAAAGCAGGCCATGCCTGCTCTATCAAAAACTTTAACCCAGTATATTTTATTTTGTATAACTCACACTACATTCAAACCGGGTATCCGTTAACCCTAATTCTTCGGAAGCTGCATTGCTGATGCGGATTAATAAGCCATTATTTTGTTTGATATCAGGCATCACATCCAATACTTTTGCAAAAATAGATTTGCCTGTACTGCTGTTAGTTAATTTTACAATGGTGCCGGATGCAGCAGAATTGATAAGGCAATAATACTTCCCGTCTTCAAAACCACTGTTGCTTTTAAACACAGCAGCAGTACCGGTTTCAACAAGTTCATTCCCCGATTTTGATTGCTGATTAAAATCAATTTTAAAATAACCGCCGGCAATTTTTTTACCAGTTAGGTTTACCACCGGCTTTTCTGTTTCCCTTACCTGCGGCATATTTTTTACCTGCACCACTTCGCTAACAGGTTTTTCATTTATGGGTTTTACAACTGGCTCTTTTTCTTTTACAGGCACTTTATCTAAGTTAGGATTTTTTACCACTGGTAAAGTTTCGTTACTGATATAAGGTTTTACCGGCTCTTTAACAGGTGCAGGCTTATTTTCGGCACTCGTTACAGCGGTATTATTTATTGCTGTAACAGTTTTTGCCATAACTGCCAATGGCGATAAATCTTTTTTTACTTTTAAATAGCCTACAATTAATTTAGTCCCTTTTGCCAAAGCATCAGTTTTTAAATTATTCCAACCTCTTAAAGAAGTTAAGAGTAATTTATTATTTGCATCGCTTACATGAAATATACTTTCTTTATCTTTTACTGTATAAAACACCGGCACTAAAACTTCCCCTTCAGCAATTTGTGCATCCTGCGAATAATTTAATTCCATTAAAGGAATTTTTATAATCTGGTTAAGGCTCAAACCTTTTTCCAATTGTAAATTATTGAATGGTGCAATTTCTTTTGGGCTGATATTGTACATGCGGCCAATACTGTAAAAATTTTCTTTTGGCAAGGTGGTATGCGTAAGATAAAATTTTGGTGCAATACCTTCTATCGTCAAGGGTTTATTTTGAGCCCCGGCAAACATTGGCAAACAAAATAAAATCATTAAAATATGCTTCATACGCTTAAGTTTTTTCCCTTGCAAAGATGCGAAAATTTGTTGGTTCGGTTTTTAATTACTTGTTAAGTATTCTCCATTCTTTAGGATAATAATTGTTGATGCGGTTGGGTAAAATTTTTATCCAGCCAAGTGGCAATTGCTGATAACAAATCAATGCCCATCCTTTTAAATTGGTATCTATTTTTATTTCCTGCTTTCGCAGATATTGCAATGCATCTTCCTTTTCAACATTAACTGCAACCAGGTTTGAAGGCAGCAGATTGCTGATGGCCAATTCATGATCGGGAATCAATTCGTTGCGGATAATGGTGCCCATTTTTACACCCGCCTTTTTTATGTACAGCGATGATTGAATGATTGTAAGATCATTTTCAAAATGATTGGGCATGGCAATCACCGAATCGTTTTGCAGGATATAAAAATAACCGGCTGCATTATTTACAAATGGTTTTACAATTTCAATTTCTTTTGCAGATAATTTTGGGGTTGAATGTTTGCTTTTTTTTCTATCCTTTCCATTGTCTCTTTCCTCCTCAATTTCTAGCTGTTGTTTTTTAAAAGCCGCAATAAAAAATCCTTCTCCCTTTATTTTATCTGGATAAAAACGGTAGCCAAAAGCATTTTTATTCTCAGATTTTGTTTCAACAATCCCTGGAAATTCATCCACTTTTATTTGTAAACTTGCTGCATTAAGATCATTGCAAACAAAATCACAAATCTGTTCATCTTCCAATTCGGAATAAGAACAGGTTGAGTAAATTAAAACCCCGCCGGGTTTTAATGATGCGAAAACATCTGCCAAAATCCTTTGCTGCCGCTGGTTGCAGAGTTCCACATTCTGTTCACTCCATTCCTTTATTGCATTGGGATCCTTCCTGAATAATCCACTACCACTGCAGGGAGCATCCACAACAATCACATCAAAAAAATCGGGGAGCCTTGCAAAATCCTTCGGATCGTTGTTGGTTACAATCACATTTGCAGCGCCCCACTTGGTAATATTTTCGGCTAATACAGTTACCCTTGTTTTTATCACTTCGTTACTTACCAATAAACTTTGGGTGGAAATTAGCGATTGAATTAATGTTGATTTTCCACCTGGAGCAGCACAGAGATCCAACAATTTTAATGGCTCCGATAAATCAACCATTTGTTGTAAGGCCTCTTCTAAAAACATACTGCTGGCCTCCTGCACATAATATGCGCCTGCATGAAACAAAGGATCAGTAGTAAAAGAAGGACGTTCGGTAAGATAATACCCAGCCGAACTCCAGGGAACAGCTGATTCAATATTGAATTTTGAATTTTGAATTTTGAATTTAATAGGGTTCAACCTCACCGAAGTTATTTGTCCACCGCTTTCATGCAAGGCTCTAAAAGCTGCTTCGTCAAAACCTTGTACGTTTTGCAATGATTGTATGAATGGTTCTGGTAAATTCAATTTAAAATTTTGTTTGTCAAAAATATCTCATTTGAAATTGCTATGCTGTAATTTCAACAATAAATAATTGCATGAAAAATATTTTACTTTCTATTTCGCTTTTGATTTTTGCGGTAACCCTTTTACCTGCTCAACAAATTGCAGACAGCAGTTTAAAATTTCCGGATAGTTTTACCGACGGACAATTTTATACCATCAATGGCGCAAAGCTTTGGGTGGTAAGTGTTGGTAGCGGCGATCCGTTAATTGTTATTCCCGGTGGCCCGGGTGGAAATCATTTTAGCTATCGTCGATTTGATTCATTAACGGTGAAAGCAAATATCCGGATGATTTATTTTGATGCCTTTGGCAGAGGAAAATCGGACACAGCAAAAAATGTAAAGGAGTATACACTGGCAAGAGATATTGAAGATATTGAAGGGCTGAGAAAAGCATTGAGCCTTGATAAAATAAATTTACTGGGGCACTCTTATGGTAGTTTGGTAGCACAGGGATATGCTTTAAAATATGCAACACATGTATCGCATTTAATTATTGCAAACGGATTTCACAGCAATGCCATGTGGCAGGAAAATGATAACAACAGTAACCACGAAATAAAAACAAATTATCCCGAAGTATGGGAAGACCTGATGGCTGCTAGAAAAAAAGGCGAAATCAGCAGCAGCAAAATTCATCAGGAAATTTATGGCCGTGTGCCTTATGGTTTTTTGTATGCTTACAATCCCGAAAACTTTGTTGGCAGAGGAAAAAGAAAAGCATATCCAAATCCTTTCAACGCAAAATTGTATTACCAGATGGTGGGCCCCGATGGTGATTTTATTGTTACAAATGATATTGGCAAATTTGATTTCAGACAAAAATTAAAAACGCTGAAAATGCCTGTGCTGGTAATTGCCGGCCGGTACGACCGGGTGGCTGTACCCTGGATGCAGGTACAATATAAAAAGTTTTGTCCGCAGGCAAAATTTGTACTCTTCGAAAAAAGCGGCCACAATCCGCAGGTTGAAGAATCAGAAAAAAACAATGCAATCCTAATCGATTTTTTAAAACAATAAACATCCCCCAATGTCATTAATATTAAACCGATCCAGTTTTGGAAATCCTGCAAATGCAGGAAATGTTTTATCCCGTGATGAAGCCAATGCATTGCTGAATGATTGGGTAAAAAATGAACGGCTGAAACTGCACATGAATCAGGTGGCGCATATAATGAAATGTTGGGCAGCCGAAAAAGAAAGGTTGGATGAAGCCAATCAATGGCGCTGGGAAATGGCAGGCCTGCTGCATGATGCAGACTGGGACCAGTGGCCCGAATTGCATTGCAAAAAAATTATTGAAGAGCTGGAAGCAAGAAATATTGATGCAGAAATTATCCGTGCCATTGCCAGTCATGGGCCCAATCATTTTGGGGTTCAACCTCAAACAAAAATGGACAAAATGCTGTATGCTTTTGATGAGCTCAGCGGTCTTACACATGCCTACAGTTTAATGCGGCCCGAAGGTTACGAGGGCATGGAATTAAAAGGATTAAAAAAACGTTTTAATGAAAAAAGATTTGCGGCTAATGTTAACCGTGATGAAATATTGGAAGCAATACAATTAGCCGAAGTTGAGTTGGAAGAGATCATGCAGTTCATCATTAGCAAACAAGGAGAAGTTTTTTGAAAGTCAAAAGTAAAAAATCAAAACCAAAAAATAAACTTCAAACTATTGCCTATTGCCTATTGCTTGTTGCCTATTGCCTATTAACTATTGCCTATTAACTATTGCCTATTGAAATTAAACATTCTTAATCTCCGCCACTAAATTCTGTAAAACTTTTTTTGCATCGCCAAACAACATGCTTGTTTTTGGGCGGAAGAACAAATCATTTTCTATTCCGGCATAACCGGGTTTCATGCTGCGTTTATTTACAATTACATTTTTTGCCAATTCAACATCCAAAATAGGCATACCATAAATTGGTGAGGCAGGATCGCTTTTTGCTGCCGGGTTTACAACATCGTTGGCGCCCAAAATCAACACCACATCCGTAGTTTTAAATTGATCGTTGGCTTCTTCCATCTCCATCAGTTTTTCATAACTCACATCTGCTTCGGCCAACAGTACATTCATATGCCCCGGCATACGACCCGCCACCGGATGAATGGCATATAAAACTTCCACACCTTTTTCTTCCAGCATTTTTTCCAGCTCATGACAAACGTGTTGGGCCTGGGCCACCGCCAAACCATATCCCGGTACAATCATTACTTTGTTTGCAAAACTCATCAGCATGGCCACATCGCTTAAACTAATTTCTTTATAATGTCCCTGCGATCCACCCTCTCCAGATGCAGTTGCAGCATTACCGCCAAACGAGCCTACCAAAACATTTAATAGAGAACGGTTCATTGCCTTACACATCAGTATGGTAAGCAAAGTTCCTGCAGCGCCAACCAAAATACCGCCAGTTAGCATTACTTTGTTATCATACAAAAATCCGCCGAAAGCCGCAGCCACACCCGTAAAAGAATTAAGTAAAGAAATTACCACAGGCATATCGGCACCGCCAATGGGCATAACAAAAAATACACCGTACAATAAACTCAAGGCAAGAATGCCATAAAATATTTCGGGATGCAAAGGATCGGTTACCAAAAAAGCAGCTCCCAATAATGCAATGCCAAGAATAATAAGATTCAAAATATTCTGACCTTTAAAACTAAAGTCTTTTACTTTTCCATTTAGTTTGCCCCAGGCAATCATACTACCAGCAAAGGATACACTGCCAATAATTAATCCCAATGCAATGATTAAAATTTTACCGGAATGGCCAGTTGTGTTTTCCGTAATTGTCATTTCATGCAACAGGTGATTGTATTCAACAATTGAAATCAATGCAGCACAGGCACCACCCATACCATTAAACAAACTCACCATTTCGGGCATGGCGGTCATCTTTACTTTTTTTGCGGCAAGGGTTCCAATAATTCCGCCAATCAACAATCCGCCAAAAATCCATGCATAGTTTCCAAGGAACTGGCCATTTTCTTCATACAAAAAAATGGTGCCAAAAATGGCAATTGTCATACCGGCTGCTGCAATCAAATTGCCCCTACGAGCAGCCGCAGGATTGGATAACATTTTTAATCCGGTAATAAAAGTTACCGAAGCAATGAGGTAACAAATGGTGAGAATATTTATTTCCATAAGCCTGAAATCAATGAATTATTTTTTTGAATTTTATTATTGTATTTGAACCCTCTTATAAAAACGATCTTTAAAAGATTTATTTAAAAAATCCCGAAAGCCTTTATCACAAAGCGATTGCTACTTTTTTTTCTTAAACATTTCCAGCATCCGGTCGGTAACCACAAAACCTCCCACCACATTTAATGTTCCCAATATCACGGCAATAAATCCTAAAATCAAGGCAAGATAATTATCTGTTTCGGCCTTGCCCATTACGATTATTGCGCCAATAATTACCACACCATGAATGGCATTGGCACCACTCATCAGCGGTGTATGCAACACACTCGGCACCCTTCCAATTACTTCAATACCCACAAACCCCATGAGTATTACAATGTAAATTATTTGTTGATTATCGGTTATCCATTGCATCATAAAAAATCCCTCCAAACTCTCCACAAAACGCCGGAAAGTTTATTTATTTAATGTTTGATAATTATCCATCCCGTTTCAATTTCAGAAACATTTATTTTTCAACAACGAAAAATCTCAATCAATTTAACTACTCCAAAAGTCCCCCACCGGGGGATTTAGGGGGCTTTGATTTTACAAGGCTTTCACTCTTTCATTTGTAATTGCTCCATCATGCACCATACAAGTACCCTTCACTAAATCATCCTCAAAATTTAAATTCAAATTGCCCTCTTTATCAATGATGAGTTGTAAAAAATTCAACACATTTTTTCCATACATTTTACTGGCATCGCTTGGCATAGTGCAGGACAGCTTTGAGTTTCCAACAATACAAACGCCATTGTAATTTATTGTTTCATCATTTTTTGTAAGCGATGTATTGCCACCGGTTGCGGAAGCAAGATCAATAATTACAGACCCGGTTTTCATGGCATCAATCATTTCGGTAGTAATTAAAACCGGTGCTTTTTTTCCTGGAATTTG
>JANPAP010000508.1:0-3601 GCA_031429975.1 Chitinophagaceae bacterium | reverse complement strand
AAATTATTTTTATCTGGTTCAATGCTAACAATGGTTGCAGTTGGAAATTTATTGGCAAAAAACAAAGCAGTTAATCCAATATTGGCACCAGCATCGATGATGGTTTTTGGAACATAATCAAAAGGAATTTGATAATCTTTTTTAACCAACACTTCGATAAACGTAGCATAATCGCTGCCGGTATCTCTCATTTCAAAAGGAAATTTTATTCCGGAAAGCCGCATTGTTTTCAGGGGACCCAACTTTAATTGCCAATAAATTTTATTGGCTTCAAAAAAGCCCAGATAATATTTTAATCTTTTAAAACGAGACATGCGTAAATATATGAATTGTTGGATAACACAATAAAATTTCAATCACAGCAGATGCTTTTCAAGATTATTTATTTTGCTAACTTTAGCGCATGAGACAGGAGCACCTCCAGCGTTTAAGTGGCACAAAAATAAGATCGAAAGACCAATACTTTATTCACCTTTATTTTTTATTACAGGATGTGGAAGCGGCATTAAAAAAAAATGCAACAGGATCGCTGTTGGATATTGGCTGTGGTAACAAGCCTTATGAATCGTTGTACATCCCTTATACAAATCAACAAACCGGTTGCGATATTGCACAAAGCGATGCCAACAGGGTTGATGTAATTTGTCCGGCAACCCAATTAAATTTTGAAGACAATAGTTTTGATACTGCTTTTTGTACACAGGTGCTGGAGCATGTGTACGATCATCATGCATTGGTACGGGAAGCCAACAGAGTGTTGAAACCCGGCGGCAAATTAATTTTAACCGTACCATTTTGTTGGGAGCTGCATGAAGAGCCCTATGATTTTTTCAGGTTAACCAAACACGGTTTAAAAGAATTGTTTGAAGAGAATAATTTCAGGGTTTTGTCCATCAAATCAAACGGCGGAAAATGGGCCGCCACCTTTCAAATGTTTATCAACACAGTTTATTCTACGTTCCGTTTTAAAACATTTCGGTCTAAATTGGTGAAGATTTTATTTATTGAATTTAGGCTTACCCTGATTTTAAATAAACTTGGAATCTGGCTCGATAAAAAATATTTTGACGATGTATGGACACTCAATTATATTATTGTAGCCGAAAAAAAATAAGATGACTGCATCCAAATCTCAACGCATACTTTTTGTTTCAACCATGAAGGGCGACCCCTGGGGTGGCAGTGAAGAATTTTGGTTGGCCATTGCAATCTGGATGGCTAAAAATGGCTACAGCGTTGATTGTGCATTTTATGGCTGGCCAACCGGCAAGCAAGAAAAAATTGCAATGATGCAAAATGAAAGCATCAATATTACCCAACTTACAAACCCTAAAACTTCCAACAATATTTTTGATAAACTCAATAGAAAGCGTATTGTTCAAAAGGAATTGAAGCTATTGGTTCAACAACCCTTTGATTTAATCTGCATCAGCCAGGGTGGTTACGAAGAAGTAACGCATGCCCCTTTCAGAAAGCTGTTACCCTTGCTGAATAAATTTGTAATCATCAATCACAATTACAATGAGAGCAACCTGCTTTCGTTAAACCGCAAACAAAAATTAAAGGACTGGACGGATGCTGCAGCTCTCAATATGGGAGACGCAGCAAAAATATTTTCGGCCATAAAAACAATTGCCGGCTTTGATGTTGCCAACCAATTTGTATTAAAAAACCCACTCACCATTCCATTACAAAATGTTCCGTCTAATTGGCCAGTGCTAAACAAAAATGGAAATTACAATTGGGTGGTAATGTCGCAACTGGATACCAACAGAAAGGCACAGGATATTTTAGTAAAAGCACTCAGCACAAAAAAATGGCAGCAGCGCAATTGGGAATTATTTTTATATGGTGCCGGTGAGGATAAAAATTTATTGCAACAGTTAATTAATAAATCGGCAGTAAAAAATAAGATTCATTTAATGGGTCATACCAAACAAGTGGAGCAGGTTTTACAACAATCGCATTTGCTGTTACAAATTACTCATATTGATGCGATGCCATTAAGTGTTACCGAAGCTATGAATATGGCAAAGCCTTGTGTGGTAAGCCGTACAGGCGATATGCCTTTATGGATAGAAGATAATATAAACGGATTTATTGCGGAAGAAGTAACCGAAAAAGGAATTGATGAAGCAATGGAAAGAGCCTGGCTGCAAAAAGAAAACTGGCAACAAATGGGGCAAGCCGCCTTTGCAACATTTCAACAAAAATATCCCAACCCTTACGAAGCATACTACGAAAATATTTTTGCCGGTTTGATGAACCATTAAAAAATACTGGCTGTTAATTTGTCACGAACTACAGGTTTGTATGAATTTTGATACATTGAAGTTTCTCGATATAAATTAAAAATAATTTCATGAAAATATTAGTACAGTATTTACAACCCTACAAATGGATGCTGGCATTTGTACTTTTTTTGGCAGCCGTAAATATGGGCTTCTCTTTAATTGATCCCATCATTTTTGGTCACTTAATAAACCTTGCTTATGACAGCTGGAAAGAGCCCCGGCAATTCAATTCGTTTTTTTGGGGATTTGGAAAACCAGTGATGATATTGCTGGGCCTATCTATCGGCGTTGCAATGGTAAGTCGTATTGCCAAAGCGTTTCAGGATTATTTCCTCAACCTTATCACTCAAAAATTTGGCGCTACTGTTTTTACAAAAGGGTTACAACACGCCATGAAATTACCGTATCAGGATTTTGAAGATCAACGCAGCGGCGAAACACTTTCTATTTTAACAAAAGTAAGAACCGATACAGAAAAGTTTTTAGCATCCTTTATCAATGTATTGTTTCCGGTAATTATCGGTATCATCATTGTGGCAGTTTATTCTACTTCCATTCACTGGAGCCTGCCAATAATTTATTTTAGTG
The DNA here is from genome assembly GCA_031429975.1 of Chitinophagaceae bacterium. Taxonomy (GTDB): domain Bacteria; phylum Bacteroidota; class Bacteroidia; order Chitinophagales; family Chitinophagaceae; genus Ferruginibacter. The sequence goes on along the minus strand of JANPAP010000508.1, from coordinate 719 downwards.
GTATTTTTTTATTGGTAATTATTTCAAATTTGTTGAGCAAAAAAATTAAGATTGTTCAAAAAAATATTGTGGCACAAACCACAGCGCTGGCAGGCGCTACCACCGAATCGTTAAGAAATATCGAGCTGGTAAAAAGCCTGGGGCTTACTGCACAGGAAGTAACCCGTTTAAATAAAAACACTTTTAAAATTTTAAATCTTGAGATCATAAAAGTAAAGCGTATCCGAAGCATCAGCTTTATTCAGGGCACATTTGTAAACACTTTACGGCAGGTAATTTTATTTATGTTGATGTATGTTGTGTATGGCCGTTTATTAAATCCGGGGCAGTTGGCCACCATGCAGATTTTTTCATTTTTTGTTTTTGGCCCTTTGCAGGAAATTGGAAATATCATTCTCTCTTATCGGGAAGCCCAGGCCTCATTAAACAACTTTAATACCTTAATGCAAAAAGCGCCGGAGCAGGAACCCATCAATCCACCAACATTAGGATCCATAAAAGATTTATCATTTAAAGAAGTTGCATTCAAACATAAATCGGCCAGCCATAAAGCCATTAACAATATTAGTTTTGATGTAAAGCTGGGCGAAACCATTGCCTTTGTTGGCCCAAGTGGCAGTGGCAAATCTACCTTAATGAAATTGTTGGTTGGCCTGTACCGGCCGCAGGAAGGTAGGATTGATTACAATGGTTTGGATGAAACAAAAATTCATTTTGAT
>JANPAP010000507.1:0-2718 GCA_031429975.1 Chitinophagaceae bacterium | reverse complement strand
GCACCAACCAATGGGGTTATTGGTGGAGCAGCGATCTATTACATTGGAATTTTGTTTCAAAAAAATTTCTACGACCATGGAACCAGGGTTATGATGAACTCTGTGCGCCTGCTGTTGGAGTTATTGGTGATACCATGCTTGTTTTTGGGTCGACCTATACCAGCAAGTTTACCTTATGGATGAGTACCAATCCAAAAAATAATGACTGGAAGCCGTTGGTAGATTCGTTTGAAATTGGCGGATGGGATCCTGCTTTTTTTACCGATGATGACGGCCGATTGTACATGTACAATGGCAGCAGCAATAAATTTCCTTTGTATGGAATTGAGTTAAACCGCAAAACATTTCAACCAATGGGTACCCGAAAAGAAATGTATTTGTTAGAAGATTGGCGGTATGGATGGCAACGTTTTGGTGAACACATGGACAATACTTTTTTAGATCCATTTATAGAAGGCGCCTGGATGACGAAGCACAATGGAAAATATTATTTGCAATACGGTGCACCGGGTACCGAGTTTAGTGGCTATGCCGATGGGGTAGTTGTAGGCGATCATCCGCTGGGCGGATTTCAATCTCAATCCGATCCAATAAGTATGAAGATTGGTGGCTTTGCAAGAGGGGCCGGGCATGGCTCCACATTTAAAGACAACAATAATAATTACTGGCATGTTAGTACCATTATGCTATCGGTAAAAAATAATTTTGAAAGAAGGATTGGTATTTGGCCGGCGGGTTTCGATAAGGAAGATGTAATGTGGTGCAACACTGCTTTTGGCGATTACCCACATCGCTTGCCCAATGCAGCAGCAACAACAACGGTACAAAATAATCAGGCAACTGCAACAAAAATTCCATTGCAAATTGCCGGATCTTTTTCGGGATGGTATTTATTAAATTATAAAAAGCCCTTGCAGGTTTCTTCAACACTGGGTGCCTATGTTGCCAATAATGCCAACGATGAAGAATTTAAAACTTACTGGAGTGCAGCCACCGCAAATAAAGGAGAGTTTATACAATCCGACCTGGGAAATACCAGTACCGTAAATGCCATTCAAATAAATTATGCCGATCAGGATGTAGATAGTAACCGCCTCGGAAAATGGAACGGACAATTTCATCAATACATTTTATATTATTCTGTTGATGGAAAAAAATGGAATGTATTGGTTGATAAGTCCAACAATCAAACAGACGTGCCGCATGAATATATTGAATTGGAAAAACCGGTACAGGCAAGATTTATAAAATTGGAAAATATTCACATGCCCACCGGAAAATTTGCCATCAGTGGGTTCCGCATTTTTGGAAATGGCAATGGATCAACCCCTGAAAAACCAACCACATTTTTTGTGTTGCGTACCGAAAAAGATAAACGCAGTGCCTGGCTAAAATGGAACCTGGTAAACAATGCGTATGCATATAATATTTATTATGGTACGGCCCCCGATAAATTATACAATTGCATAATGCTGCATCAAAATAATGAGTATTGGTTTAAAGGAATGGATAAAATAAAAACCTATTACTTTAGTATTGAAGCTGTAAATGAAAACGGCGTTTCAGAAAAAACCGCTGTAATAAAAGTTGAATAAGATGAATAAAATAAAAATAATTATTGCGTTTCTTTTTGTTTGTAATGTTAGCATTGCACAAAATGTAAAACCTGCTTTTTGGAATGAGATACAAAATTTTAAAAGGCAAGACAGCATTAGTATGCCTGCAAAAAATCAAATTCTTTTTGTAGGCAGTTCGTCCTTTACCAAATGGACGGATGTGCAGGATTATTTTCCAACACATAAAATTATTAACCGTGGTTTTGGTGGCTCCACATTGTTGGATCTGATTCGGTATAACCAGGAGGTGATTCTAAAATATAAACCCAAACAAATAATTATTTATTGTGGCGAAAATGATTTTGCCAGCAGCGATTCGGTATCGGTACAAATGCTGACCCAGCGGTTTATTAAATTATTTGAAATAATAAGAACTGAATTTAAAAAAACACCCATTGCCTATGTTTCGATGAAACCCAGCCCAAGACGGTTACACTTGATGAAAAAATATTTGGCTGCTAACGAAGCCATCAAAATATTTTTAAAAGAAAAACCGGCCACTGCATTTATTGATGTGTACCCGGCAATGTTAAATGAAGACGGATCACCCATTGCAGAAATTTTTATCAAAGATAATTTACACATGAATGCCCAGGGTTATCAAATCTGGCAAAAAATTATAGAACCATTTTTATTGAAATAAAAGCTACAACATGAAACACCTAAAACAACTGATGATTGCATTTTTACTGTTTACATTTTTAAACAGCCAGTCGCAAAATGTACAGCAACAAAAAATGACAACCTTCATTGATGCGTTGATGAAAAAAATGACATTGGATGAAAAATTAGGACAATTGAATTTACCCGGATCAGATGATATTGTTACCGGGCAGGCTTCCAATTCCAATATCGGAATAAAAATAAAAGAAGGTAAAGTGGGTGGTTTATTCAACATGAAAACGGTTGCAAAAATTAAGGCAATACAAAAAGTTGCGGTGGAACAAAGCCGTTTAAAAATTCCGTTGTTGTTTGGTATGGATGTTATTCATGGCTACGAAACAATATTCCCCATTCCCTTGGCATTAAGCTGTAGCTGGGATATGAATGCCATTGAAAAAAGCGCCGCCATCGCTGCAAAGGAAGCCAGTGCCGATGGTAT
>JANPAP010000506.1:0-4053 GCA_031429975.1 Chitinophagaceae bacterium | reverse complement strand
TACCCAGGCAGCAACAGCACTGTCATCCGTTTCTTGAATTAAATTTAATTCTGTTGCAATTTGCAGTGGATTTTTTTCTGGTGACAGCAGCATTGCATTAAAAATTCTGGTAGCTGCAATGTTGAAATTAACGATTCCATCATCTACCAATTGTATTAATGCTGCCAATTTATTTGCCGATAATTCAAAGTCCGAAAACTCCTTGTTGTGTTCGTTTAAATATGATTTTACGGGGCCCATCAACCAATTTACCGCAGCTTTATAATTGCTTGTATATTTTATAACCGCATCAAATAAATCAATGATTGATTTATCGCTGCAAATAAACTGGGCATCGTAAGTTGGTAATAAATATTCATTTTTGTATTTCATTTCCAACACTTCCGGCAATGCCGGTAAAGCATTTTTTATCGAAAGCAAATATTCATCCGTAATATTAAATGGCGTTAAATCCGGATCGGCAAAATAGCGGTAATCATCTGCATCCTCTTTGCTACGCAATGAAAATGTAAGGTTGTTATCTGCATCATAACTCCGGGTTTCCTGAATTATTTTTTCGCCTGATTCTGTAATTGCAATCAACCGGTTTACTTCAATATCGATGGCCCGTTTTACATTGCGGATACTGTTTAAATTTTTTACTTCAACCCGGGTTCCCAATTTTGTTTCGCCCTTTAAACGAATTGAAACATTTGCATCGCAACGCAGGCTTCCTTCTTCCATATTTCCATCGCAAACCCCCAACCAACGTACAAGTTTTCTGATGGCAGTAATGTATGCAAATGCTTCTTCACTGCTGCGTAAATCAGGCTCACTCACTATTTCAAGCAAGGCCACACCTGCCCTGTTTAAATCGATGGCAGTAAAATTTTCATCTATATCGTGTAAACTTTTGCCGGCATCTTCTTCAATATGTATTCTGTTTAGTAAAACATTTTTTTCGAAATCGCCTATCCTGATGGGCACCCAGCCGTTTTTACAAATGGGTGTTGTGTGTTGACTAATTTGGTAACCTTTTGGCAGATCGGGATAAAAATAATTTTTACGGGCAAAATAATTTTGTTGTTCAATTTCGCAATTGAGTGCCAGCCCCAATTTAATAGCATATTCAATAGCCTTTTTATTCATCTTTGGTAATGTGCCCGGATGCGCCATTGTAATAGGACTGATATGTGTATTGGGTGCAGCACCAAAACTGGCTGCATCGCCACTAAATAATTTGCTTTGGGTAAGCAGTTGGGCGTGTACTTCCAGCCCTATAACCACTTCGTATTTTTCGTTTTGCATTGCTGGCGCAAAGGTACGGAAGATGATTCTTTTTGTTTTGATTTGGCAGGAGCCAATAAAACAGTACTGGTATAAAAATATATTGAGGTTTGTGTAAATTAAAAAGAAGCTACCTCATAAGCCCAAAAAATAACCGCAGAGACGCAGAGACGCAGATTTTGAATAAACTTTATTTCTCTGCGTCTCTGCGGTTAAAAAAGACAGTTTTAAGACAGCCTCTTTTTAATTGAAATAATCTTTTTTTACAGATTTGCAGTTTTTAATTTCCGTGGAATTTTTACATCAAAATTCATTTCGGAACCACTGCGGAGTATTTTTATTTTATACGATTTTTTATCTTTTTCCGGAACCAGTTCTTCCCTGGCATCGTCGGTATTGTCAATTTTTTTACCATTAATTTCAGTAATGATATCATCTTTTTTTAAACCTGCTGCTGCAGCAGCAGAACTGTCTTCCACATTAATCACTTTTACGCCGCCGCCATCTTCAGTATCCTGAATTTTTATACCAACTTTTTTCTGACGTGGAAACATATTTTCCATACCTCCAAATCCTCCATCCATATTAAACATTTCCGGCATTGCGCCTTCCATATTTGGCATTCCTCTAAATTCGTGACGGCCAGTATTTCCTTCTGGTGTTTTAAAAGTAAATACCCTTGTATTTTGTTGTTTTCTTTCGCCCAGTACAACTTTTAAGCTAGTCTCTTTCCCATTTCTTTTGTAAACTACTTTCACTTCATCTGCTGGTTTTTTAAAACCGATCACATCCGACAATGACTCCGGACTGGTAATTTTTTCATCGCCAACTTTCAAAATAATGTCATCCTTTTTAAGGCCGGCTTTTTCTGCAGCATTGCCTTTTACTACTTCCATTATTTTTACGCCTTCGTTATTTTTTTCAGTTGTTACGCCTAAAAAAGCTTTATTGCCAGCTTCATCACCAACTATATTATCAGTTATCATTTCATTGAAATCGTCACCAAAATTCATTCCGCCTTCAGGTGCCATATTCCATTCCATCTTTTTATTACCATCCGATAATATCATTTTTCTTTTATTAATGGTAATGTTTTTGTCTTTAAATTCCGATAAAGGTTTTCCATTAATGGTAATCTCATCGCCATTAATTTCAACCTTCATATTCATTTCTTTTTCGCCGCCCTCTTTACGAATAATTATTTCCTCTGTTTCTTTTGATCCTGATTTTGCTTTTGCATCTTTATCATTCAGACGCTTTTCAATGATTACTTTTTCCTGTGCAACCAGGTAAACAGGCAACGCTGAAAATGCCAGTATGCAGATAGCTACAAATAATTTTTTCATGATTGTTTTTTTATTACGAAAGATTTAGTAGATCAAAAATAGGGGAAAATTTTTAATTACGAAATTCTTCGCAGATTATTTTTTGTCTTTAACATTTTTTTAAAAAGTACCGCAGCTTAAGGGATCAGGGATTTTACTTTTTCAATAACCTGTTGCAGGTTACTGATATCCTGTCCACCTGCAGTTGCCAGATTTTTTTGTCCGCCACCGCCGCCTTTTATCAATACGGATACATGATCTTTAATGATTTTTCCGGCGTCTAAATTTTTTGCAGTAACAACGGTATCTGCAATGCCAATGGCAACAAAAGCTTTGCCGTCGATATTGCTGCAAAGCACCACCAGGTGATCATGCAAATGATTTTTCAGATCGAAACATAATTTTTTTAAAGCATCGGCATTGCTAACTTCTACAATGTCTCCAACAAAACTTACATTATTAATGATCTCATCTTTTTGCAATAATTCATTGCGGATACCTACCAGCTGCCGGGCCTCCATTGCATCAATCCGTTTTGCCAGACTGCTGTTTTCTGATTGTAAATTTTCGATGGATTTAGCAAGGTCTTTCGGGTTTTTAAAAATATCCCGGATTTGATTTAACTGATTTATTTCGGCATTGATATACGCTTCGGCACTAGCTCCACAAACGGCTTCAACCCTTCTTACACCTGCTGCCACAGCGGTTTCACCCGTTATTTTAAAAATACCCAACTCGCCGGTACTGCCTACATGCGTACCGCCACATAATTCAATAGAGTAGTTGGGATCCATCATAACAACCCTTACCATATCTCCATATTTTTCGCCAAACAAAGCCATGGCACCTAAAGCAATGGCTTCCTCTTTTTTCATTTCTTTAATTACCACCGGAATATTTTCCCTGATTTTTTCATTCACCATTTTTTCAACAGCAGCAATTTCTTCATCGGTTAGTTTGGCAAAATGACTGAAGTCAAATCGCAGTTGCTCTTCATTCACCAAACTTCCTTTTTGTGCTACATGTTTGCCTAATACAGTGCGTAATGCAGCATGCATTAAATGTGTAACGCTATGATGTACAGTGATGGCCTTTCTTCTTGTTTCATCAACTTTAGCTATCACTTTACCACTTAAGTTGGCAGGGATTTTCTCTGCGAAATGGGTAATTAAACCATTCTCTCTCTTTGTATCAATAACATTAATAATTTCTCCACCAAAATCAAGAGTTCCTGTATCACCTACTTGACCACCACTTTCAGCATAAAATGGTGTTGTATCTAATATAAGTTGATAACATACTTTCCCTTTGCTTGTTACTTTTCTATATTTAGCAACTTGCGATTTTGTTTCAAGACTGTTGTAATAGGCAGCTTTGTAATATGCTTTTTCCTGAAGTGTTATCCAATCTTCAGTATCTAAAACTGATGCAGAGCGACTACGGTTTTTCTGCTTTTGCATTT
>JANPAP010000505.1:0-1578 GCA_031429975.1 Chitinophagaceae bacterium | reverse complement strand
CGATATAAAAATCACTTATTAAAAAGTGGCCTTACTGTATAGCCCTCTTTTTTTAATAAATTTATCAACCCATTATCGCCGGGTAAATGGCCTGCACCCACTGCTACAAAAACACTTTCCTTTTTCATAATATTTTTTAATTGGTTTACCCAATTTTTGTTGCGGCTATCCAATAAAATATCCTGATGCTCCTGCATTCCAAATTCACTTTTGTTAAATAATGTTTCCATAACAGCCAACTGCTGGTTTTTATAAACGTTCACCATCGTATCAAAATATTTTGTGTAGGCCGCCATGCTGTCAATGCTTTTCAATAATTCAGTTGCCTGCTCCTGGTAAGGAATGCTATCGAAAACTGCAGATTGAAATTCCATGGTTTCCAATCCCAAGATTTCTTTTTTATTGATCTTTGCCAATTTCATCAACTCTTCTTCTACCCCACTTACTTTTTTACAAGGCATCATTTTAGGATACAACATTGCCATCAAAAAAAAGGGTTTGATACTTTGCATAAGTGCCAACGGCATATGTAAACTGTCTTTAAAAAATTGGTTTAACTTTTTAAATTCATCCTCGGTATAAAAATCTTTAAGCGTTTTTCCATCCTTCATAGTCATCAACATCATTCCGCCTAACATTACGGCAGGATCATCCATATCCATTTCCATATAAATTTTTTCGGCATTGCCTACTGCAGCTTTTAATGGATTACTAAAATTGATATCATCCTTACACATCAAATGAAATGTGCCGAATAAAAATGAGCTTTTTGTTAAACCCTTACCACTTACTTCCCAAAGCAAGGTATTGTTATCGCTGTTCGATTTTAATACAACTTGCTTGGGCTGGGCCTTACAGCTTACTATAAAAAAAACAATACTTATAAAATTAAGGAGTGATCGCATAGATGTTGTTTGTTGCTAAAATAAGAAAGCTTTGTTTAGGAAATAGAATTATATAAACTCCCGCCTTTGTTAAAAAATTTTTCAATTCTTTTTTCAATGACTGCGTCTAAAATTACTGCCGGTGCATGATGGGGTTTTATTCTGGCATCAATAATTAACGGGCCTTTGCAACCCCAATGTTTATTTTCGGTAAAACTATTAATACCATACATATCATTGCCCGGATTGCAACGGGTAAAACTTACCCATAAAAAATTTCGAATATCGGCTGCTACAAAACCAGCATCATCTGCAATAATAATCAGTACCACTTCTTTTAAATCTTGGTTTTGCAATTGATTGTTTAATTGATTGAATGTTTTATTTGCTGCAAGGTAACTTTCAAAACTTTTTGTTTGGATACTAATGATGCCGGGCAATACCAGTAAAGGATTTTCAAACCCATTTAATTGTTGTAAGCAAACAGGGATTTCTGTTGCAAGTTTTCTTATTACCGGGCCATAAGCAGCCAATACAATTTTGCTACCCTGGTTAATTGCAGTGCCCGAATAATCAAGCGTATCAATGCTGGTGTTGGTATAAAAATGAAGGTCTCTTTCCAGGTTAATTCTTTCTAAAACAAATTTTAAATAATCCGGAATGTTTTGTGTTGAAATTTTATTTTCATTATCGG
>JANPAP010000504.1:0-6317 GCA_031429975.1 Chitinophagaceae bacterium | reverse complement strand
TCTGAAACTGTTAAATCCAAAACTTTTTTGATTACCAAAAACTGGTTACTACTTTAATAACTCTCTTTTACATCTTTTAAATTATTGTGTCTATGGCATCAAATTCAATTGCCCGGGCTGCTGTATTAATGCTGGTTATTGTACTGGCAGCCACTGTTTGCTGGGAAACCTATTTGCGGCAAAAGGGAATCCCCATCTCCTACGATAATATGGAACCGCTGTGGTCGAACAAACGGGCGATGGTGTATGAGCCATCCGATAAGGCAACCGTATTTATTGGTTCATCCAGAATTAAATACGATTTGGATATTCCGTTATGGGAAAAAACTACCGGTAACCATGCCATACAATTGGCAGTTGAAGGAAGTAACCTGCGGCCGGTTTTAGAAAACCTTGCGGATGATAAAAATTTTAAAGGCACCTTGGTAATTGATGTTACCGAGGGTTTATTTTTTGGTTCAAAAAAAGGAATGAGTGCAGAGCGATCCTACAAAATGATTAAATATTATAAAGAAGAAACGCCTGCCCAAAAAGCAGGATTTATTATCAACCATGCATTAGAATCGCAATTGGTTTTTTTAGATAAAGAAGATTTAAGCATGACGCCGCAATTAGATCAACTGGTAACTATTCCCAATCGTAAAGGTGTAATGAGCATGCCTTATTTTCCGGTTGAATTTACCAGGATACATTTTAACCGGCAAAGTTTTATGACAGAAAACCTATTAAAAGATACCAATTTACAAAAACGGGTAACCGATATGTGGATGATGTATGCCAATATGAGCAAGGGTTTTCCTCCAGCTTCTGGCGATACCTTATTGCAAATTATAAAAGAAGTAAAAGTTTCAACCGATAAAATTATAGCAAGGGGTGGCAAGGTTTTATTTGTTCGTACCCCATCGAGTGGCCCTGCGTTGATGGGAGAAAAAATGGGTTTCCCTCGGGAAAAATATTGGAATAAATTATTGGAGATTACCGGTTGCCCCGGCATTCACTTTGCCGATTATCCGGCAATTGATCATTTTATTTGTCCGGAGTGGTCGCATCTATCACCTGCCGATGCCCTTGTTTTTACAACGGAATTCATCCGCATTTTAAAACAGGAACAAGGATGGAAATTTCCATCAGCAAATACCAACTAATTTTTCATCAACTGCTACAATCATTTTTTTATGGTTTTCAATTCATACACTTTCATCGTATTTTTTATAATTATTTTAATATTACACAACCTGCCTTTTAGCTGGAAAACTAAAAAGGTTAACCTGCTACTGGCCAGTTATATTTTTTATGCCGCATGGAATCCGCCATTCATTTTATTACTTTGGCTTAGTACCATTGTTGATTATTTTGTAGGCAGGGCATTGTATACGCAACAGAATGTAAGTAAAAAGCGGCTACTGCTGGTAGTAAGTTTAATGGGCAATTTGGGCATGCTCTGCTTTTTTAAATACGGCAATTTTTTTCTTGAAAACTTTACTGTTTTAGTAAACTCTCTGGGAGCCGATTTTCATCCTGCAAAACCCAATATCATTTTACCGGCAGGCATTTCCTTTTACACATTTACCACACTTTGTTATACCATTGATATGTATCACAAAAAAAGTGAGCCGGTAAAACATTTTCTCGACTTCGCATTGTTTGTTACCTTTTTTCCGCACTTGGTTGCAGGCCCCATTGTTCGTCCGCCGCAATTGGTTCCACAATTTGAAACCGAAAGAAAAACTACCCGAAAACAATTGTATGATGGGCTTTTATTATTATCGCTGGGTTTATTTATGAAAGTGGTTTTGGCCGACAGCATGCTCTCGGCACCGGCCAATGATGTGTTTAGCACTGATAAAATTGTTGCAGGTCTGGATGCCTGGATGGGCGTATTGGCATTTTGCGGACAAATATTTTTTGACTTTGCAGGCTACTCCACCTGCGCCATAGGCGTTGCACTTTGTCTTGGATTTGTATTACCACAAAACTTTAATTACCCGTATGCTGCAATGGGCTTTTCGGATTTCTGGCGGCGCTGGCACATCACCTTATCCAGTTGGTTGAGAGATTATTTATACATCCCTTTAGGTGGTAACAGAAACGGTGCTGTAAAAACTTATATTAATTTAATGCTCACCATGCTGATTGGTGGATTATGGCATGGCGCCAACTGGACCTTTGTTGTATGGGGCGGCTTACATGGAATTTATTTAGGCGTAGAAAAATTTATCGATGATAAAACTGGTAAGATTACTGCCATGGTATCATCAACCAAAAAAACATTCAGCTCTTTTCTTTATGTGCTTTTTACTTTCTTTTTTATAAATATTACCTGGGTATTTTTTAGAGCCAACAGTTTTCCAAAAGCCTGGAGCATTTTTAAATCGATGTTTGGTTTGCAAAGCGGCGAGCCTTTGTTAACTACCTTATCCATCATAAAAATAACGGTAATTATTACTGCCATGTTGATGGCGCACTGGATTATGCGAAATACAAAAGTGTTGGACATTGCTTACAAATTACCCTGGTGGTTATTGGGTATTATTTGGGCAATACTGTTGCTGTTGCTGATGTGGAGCCAGGAAAGCACCAGCTCATTTATTTACTTTCAATTTTAAATAAAACAAAACAGCCTCTCAAAAAATTGAAAGGCTGTTTTGTTTATTAAAGGATTTATTTAAAAAATAGATTTTAGCGCTGCTAAATTATTAATGGTAAAGGTTGGTAGCAAACTGGTGCTGGCATTAATATGGTTTACAAAAACATTGTCCATTCCGGCATTGATAGCGCCCATTATATCTGCTTCTAAATTATCGCCCAGCATGATACTATGATGCAGTTCTGCACCGGCTTTATTCATTGCATAATCAAAAATTTCTTTCTGGGGTTTTAAACTGTTACTGCCTTCCGAAGTTACCACATGGGTAAAATATTTGCTGAGGCCACTGTTATCTAATTTAATCCATTGTGTTTTTTCAAAACCATTGGTAATAAGATGCAACTCATAATTTTTATTCAATAAAAAATCAAGTACTTCAATCGTATCCGGAAATAATTCTTTTTTGGTGGGTAAAATTTCGAGAAATTTTTCACTAAGATTTTTTGATAATATTTCATCCGCAATTTTAAATTCAAGCAGGGTACGGCTCATTCTTTTCCACTTTAATTCATCTGCAGTTACCAATCCTTTGTGATACTTATCCCACAACACTTCATTGTGAAATTTATAGTAGTTATAAAACACTTCAAAGGGTGTTACCCCCATTTTATTTAATTCAAAAATTGTATAGATTTCAACAAGTGTTGCCCGGGCATTTGTATCAAAATCCCAAAGGGTATGATCCAGATCAAAAAATAGATGTTTATATTTCATGGCTATATAACTACAAATTTGCCCCATTTATTATTTTAAAGCCTTAAAATTGTAAAAAAGTTATCCTAAGTTTTAAACATAAAAAGCAATATCAGCCCAATGAGCAGTAAAAACATAGTTATCACCGGAGCTTCTAAAGGTATGGGAAAGAGCATTGCAGCGGCATTTGCAAACGAAGCAAACAACTTTTTTTTATGTGCCCGTAATGAAGTGAATTTATATAAAACCGTTACCGAATTACAAACCCGTTTTCCGCAAAGTAATTTTAATGCAATGCCTGCCGATCTTTCTGTAAAAGAACAATGCATTTTATTTGGCAATTGGATTAACGAACGATGTACTGCAGTTGATATACTGGTAAACAATGCCGGCATGTTTGTACCGGGTAGTGTTTATAATGAAAGCGATGGTATTTTGGAAAAAATGATAGCAACAAATTTATACAGCGCCTACCATGTTACCCGAACATTGATAGCGAATATGATTGCTGCAAAAAAGGGGCACATCTTTAATATTTGTTCTATTGCTGCACAACAGGCTTATACAAACGGTGGCAGTTACAGCATTAGCAAATTTGCCCTATTGGGCTTTAGCAAAAACTTACGGGAAGAATTAAAACCACATCAAATAAAAGTTACAGCAGTATTGCCAGGCGCTGTTTTTACCGACTCTTGGGTTGATTTTGACAACAGCAATCATCGCATTATGGAAGCAAGCGATATTGCTGCAATGATTGTTGCTGCTACTAAACTTTCGCCGGCAGCAGTGGTGGAAGAAATTGTATTGCGGCCCCAGGCAGGCGATTTATAGAATCTTATTTCTTAACAGATTTTTTTATTGATTCATCATTTTCTTTTAGAATACCTGCAGCTGATAAATTATTTTTACAGCATTATTTATGCAAAAATTACTACCCAAATTATTTTTACTGCTTTTAATTGTTGTTTGTTTTTTTTATAAACTGGAAGCTCAATTAAAATTTTCTGCAACCATTACTCCATCAAGCATTGGCACTAATGAAATGGCCGAATTAAGATTAATGGTTGAAAATGCTGGCAGGATAGAACAGATAAACCCACCAGCACTGGATAATTTTATTATCATCAATGGCCCCAACCAAGAAAGCGGTATGGAAAGTATTAATGGAAAAACTACCACCTATACCGGCTTTACTTATTTGCTAAAACCCAAATCAAAAGGGCAATTCATTATCCCCTCCTGTACTGCAAAAGCGGATGGAAAAATTTTAAAAAGCGAACCTATAAAAATAAATGTAATTAGCGGCAGCACAGGAAACAGTAGCCGGCAAAACCCTGCTTTTAATGGTTTAATACCATTTGAAGAACCCGTTGCAGCAACCAGTTTTAACGATTATATTTTAAAGAAAGGCGAAAACATTCCTGATAAAATTAACCGGAATATTTTTATACGGGTTGAAACAAATAAAACATCCTGCTATGTTGGAGAATCGATTTTAGTAACCTATAAATTATATACCCGGCTAAAATCGGAAAGCAATATTGTAAAGAATCCTGCCTTTAATGGTTTTTCGGTAATTGATTTAACCGAAACAAATAATACAAATTATGTGATAGAAAAATACAATGGCCGGGAGTACAGTGTGTATACTTTGCGTAAAGCGCAACTGTATCCGCTACAAGCCGGCAGCATCGAATTAGAACCGGCCACACTGGAAAATAATATTCATTTTATAAAAGAAGAATATCTTAATAATAATGAACCCGACGATTTGTTTGGCAACTATTTTCAACAAAATATTCCTGCTGAGGCAATGCTGGATCAAAAAGTAACACTATCAAGTAAACCTGTTTTGATTAATGTAAAACCTTTGCCAATAGCCAACAAGCCTGCCAATTTTAATGGTGCTGTTGGACGATTTAATTTAATTGCATCCTTGGTAAATGAAAAGATAAGTACCGATGATCTTGGAAAATTGGTTATAAATATTTCAGGAGAAGGAAACCTACCCTTGATTACAGCCCCCGAAATAAATTGGCCAGCAGGCATTGATGGATTCGAACCCAAAGTAAAAGCTGATCTTGATAAACAAACCGTACCGGTTAGCGGCAGTAAAACATTTGAATACGCTTTTACCATTAACAATGCTGGCGTTTATAAATTGCCTGAAATAGCATTCAGTTATTTTGATGTTGAAGAATCAAAATATAAAACCATCAACACAAAACAACTACAGATAGAAGTTGCAAAAGGAAGCGGAAAAAAGGCTGTGCTAGATTCAGTAAATACAAAAAAACAAAACGCTGATTATTATTTTTCATCCTGGAAATCAGGCTGGCTTATTGCAATAGCAATGCTCCTGTTTTTTGGTTGGTTATTTTGGATAAATAAAAAAAGAAAAAAAGAATCTGCTGAAATTGTAAAACCCATTGAACAAAAAAACACAATGGTTGCAACAACGGAATCTGAATTGCTGATTGAAAATCTATTTGCAGATCCTTTAGCTACTGCAACGAATGCATTATCGCAAAAAAATGTTTCCTTGTTTTATCATTCGCTTAATACAGAACTGTACCTGTTTTTAGAAAAAACATTGCAGTTAAATGCAGCCGATATGAATAGAAACAACCTAACTGCTGCACTGGATACAGCAGGCATTTCAATAAGCAACAGCTTGCTTATTACCGGGCTGCTTGATGAAATTGCGATGCAGTTATATTCGCCCATGGCTAATGAAAGTAATATGCTGCAACATTATGAAAGCGCCATGAATATAATTACTGTTATAAAAAAACAGGTTATCAGCTTTCGGTAAACTTATAGCCAATACCACGTACGGAGTGAAAATATTTGGGGTTACGGCTGTCCTCTTCAAAATATTTTCGAAAGCTTAAAATAAAATTATCGATGGTACGGGTTGTGGGATAAACATTGTAGCCCCAAACTGCCTGTAAAATTTTTTCACGGGTTACTACTT
>JANPAP010000503.1:0-8010 GCA_031429975.1 Chitinophagaceae bacterium | reverse complement strand
CCAATACCTGTTTTAGCAAGCGATCCGTATAACAATACCTCCAGGCTTTGCACCTGTTGTATACTATTTTTTTCCTCAAGAGATTTTAAAAAAGACAACGCAGCCCGCCATGGACCTAATGTATGGCTGCTGGATGGGCCTACCCCAATTTTAAACATATCAAAAATGGAAATGGCTTCGTGGCTCACAGTTATTAATAGTTTACAACTTCAACATTAAAAATCAACATCGAATTAGCAGGAATGCTTCCGTTTGCATTGCAACCATAACCCAACGAAGCAGGTAAGTACAAATTAATTACGCCCCCTTTTTTTATAAGCGGTACGCCATATTGCCAACCTAAAATTACATTGCTTAATGGAAATGTAGCGGTAGCGCCTGTTACAGTGGAATCAAAAATAGTTCCGTTTGATAATGAGCCTTTATATTTTGCGGTAACCGAAGAAGCAATTGTTGGAAAGTTGCTGCCATAACCAGGGCCTACAATCTGATAAAAAAATCCACGGCTATCTTGCGTTGCCGTAATTCCTTTTGAGCTTAAATACGTTTGTATTTGTGTAATTTCTGCAGTAGTTACAACACCGGTATTTACACATGCATTACTATCCGATTTAGTACAAGCTGCAAAAGTAATTACGGTGGCTGCCAACATTAAAAAATTCCTACTTGATTTTTTGCTGATTAAATTAGTCATTTGTTGATTGAATTGATTGTTTTTTTTCTTTTAATTTAAGTTCCTGATATAATTGTTCATTCATTTCGCATTTAAATTGCATTCTGAAAAATGAATAAAAAAAAATTATAAATAACATCGCAAAAATAGCGGTAATAAACATTCCCGGCGAAGTTTCTGAAATTTTCATGTACCAATCTGGAAAATATAACCTTACAATAATAATAAACAAGATCATGGGTAATCCAAACAGCATAGCCATGGGCAAACCATTTACCAGTTTACTCATAGGCCTGTTTTCATGTTCCCGGTTTTGCTCCCAGTAAATAATAAAAGCCTTATCCTTTTCGGTTAACATTGCACAAAGTTAGCTATTTATGATTTTGTTGTTTTGCAGTTTGGGCAATATTAGGTAGGTTTGTTTATACCAAAGAAAATTAATGTGAAAATAGAACAGTTGATTGTTCAACATTTGTATCAGAATAAAAGCCTTAGCTTACAAGGAATAGGAATCATTACTTTAAATCCTACCGTTATAATACCAACCGATTCAGAGAAAGATTTTGTAATGCCTGATAATGCATTCAGTTTCGATTATAATTTAAAGGCTCCCCAAGATGATGTTTTAATTGATTTTGTGGTGGAAAAAACCCGGAAAATTAAACCACTTGCAACAGCCGATTTGGAATCGTATGCAATTTTAGCTAAACAGTTTTTAAATATCGGAAAGCCGCTGGTAATGGATGGTGTAGGCACCATACAAAAAAAACAGGATGGTAATTATGAATTTATTCAGGGCTATTTTATTAGCCCAAAAATTGATGATATACCCAGGCAATTAAAAGAAAAAAACGAAGATAATATCAGCTTTGAAAGTGAAAGTTCTAAAACCAATAACAGTAAAAAATATTTATTACTGGCATTTATTGTAATAATTGTTGCAATGTCTGGCTTAGGACTTTATTATTTTCTGTTTAATAAAAAACAACCCGTTACTGAATTAATACAACAGCCTGTTCCGGTAAATACAGATAGTATTAAAATTGATTCAATTGCCAAACTAGCAACTGATAGCTTAGCTAAATTAAATGCAGCAACTGTAATAAAAACTGACAGCAGTAATTTTAAAATTGTAATAAAAGATTACAATAAGGAAGATGCCATAAATAAAGCATTTGCAAAACTTAGTTTGTATGGACACAAATTACAGATTATAAAAATTGACTCTGCAAATTATAAACTGGTAATGCCTTTTTATACATCTATTGCCGATACCTTAAGAGCTAAAGATTCTTTAAAGAAATTTTTTGGTGGTAACCCCTATCTTTTAAAACAATAATTAAGTTTTTAAATTATTTAGATGAAAAAAAAGCTGGTCTTTTTCTTTATCCTGTTTTGGATATTCAGCTTGGCAGATATTGCGGCTCTTTATGTTGGTGAAAATGCCTGGCATAATCTTATAAAACCTGTTTTAATACCTACATTAATGTTGCCTTTATTATTTGGCAAAATTGTTTCTAAATTCAGCCATATTATCTTGCTGGGATTGTTTTTTTCTTTTTGTGGCGATCTGTTTTTGTTATATGATGAGGTCAAATCAAACTTTTTTATTTACGGGCTTATTTGTTTTTTATTAACTCATATTTTTTACATCATATACTTTAATAAAATTAAACCAACCCAACAATCCTTATTGAGGAAATATCCCTGGATTGCAGCGTTGGTAGCAGCTTATGGCGTAAGCCTGGTACAATTTTTATATCCTCATTTGGGAGCAATGAAAATTCCGGTAATTATTTATGCCTTGGTAATTTGTATCATGTTTTTATATAGTTTGCATGCTTTTGTAGTGGTAAATAAGCCTGCCAATAGTTACTTTGTTTTAGGGGCATTATTTTTTGTAAGCTCAGATAGTTTGCTTGCCATTAATAAATTTTATACCCCCTTTAATTATGCAGGTATCTGGATAATGCTTACTTACTGTGCTGCCCAATTTTTTATTGTACTGGCAGTATGCAAAAGGGTTGGCATTCAAAATGAAAAATAAATTTGGTACATTGCAAAGATTTTAAAAATAAACTTGTTTATTATTTTTATCAATTTCAATGTATTTACAATATTACATCGCATAAAAAATCAATCCTTTAACAAAAGAAAAATCATACCTGGTTTTGTAATAATTTTCAAATGACTAAATTCAGCAATTTTATATTTTCTAACGAGTCGGAGCCGCATCGTATAAGAACAAAAGAAATACTAGGGAAGCATCCCGAAATCAGAAAACTTATTGGTAAAAACCCCAATACTATTTTTGCAATTATTGGTCTGGTAGCATTACAGATTGTATTGGCTTGGTTGGTTACCAATCAATCGTGGTGGATCGTTTTTATTGCAGCCTATTTAATTGGTGCATTTGCCGATCATGCACTATTTGTAATGATTCACGAGTGTGCACATAGGTTGTTGTTTAAAAAACCCGAAGCCAACAGGCTTGCTGGGATTTTGGCGAATATTCCGCAGTTATTCCCCAGTTCTGTTTCATTTGAACGATATCATATAAAACATCATTCGTTTCAGGGAGTACACGAATTGGATGCTGATTTGCCCAATTATTGGGAAGCCAAGTTGATCAACAATTTTTTTATTGGAAAAATGATTTGGTTGTTATTCTACCCATTGTTTCAGGTATTCAGAATTTCCCGTTTAAAAGAAATTAAACCATTTGATAAATGGGTAGCCTTAAACTGGGCGGTACAAATTGCTTTTATCATTTTCATTTCACTTTGGCTTGGGCCAAAAGGAATTGTTTTTTTATTAGCCAGTTTTTTCTTTTCAGTAGGATTGCATCCTTTGGGTGCCCGATGGATTCAAGAACATTATCTTACGCATGGCGAACAAGAAACCTATAGTTATTATGGCCCTTTAAATAATGTTGCTTTTAATGTAGGATTTCATAATGAGCACCATGATTTTCCTTCAATACCCTGGAATAAATTGCCAAAAATCCGGGAAGGGGCTCCAACGTTTTACAATTCATTATACTATCATACTTCCTGGACAAAACTTTTTTTTAGATTTTTATTTGATAAAGAGATTTCATTGTATTCCAGAATTGTTCGTAAAGACAGGGGCAAAGTAAAACTCACCGACGAGTCGAAACCAGATGCAGAAATGCTTACGGTGCATTAAAATAAAAAAAAGGTTATCTAACAGATAACCTTTTTTATTGTAGTTGAATGATTAAAAAGTTAAGAGGATCTGAATCATTTTTGTTTGATTCATCCTACGCAAAAAGAAAAAAATCTATCAGCCGATAAGCCGGATTCTGTCTTGGGCTATCATTTATCTTGCTGCAACATTACTGTTACAATCTCGCTGCCTACCCTCCGGCGCTTTTGTAATAAATTACAAAATTAAACGGGCCGCTTTCAGGCGTCGGTGTACATGGCATTACAGCACACAAGGTTTACCCAATTAAAGCATTACTGCAAAAATCTGTGAGCTCTTACCTCACATTTTCACCCTTATTCCAATTACTCAGAACGGTTATTTTCTGTGGCACTTTCTTTTCGCTATAAACGAAACCGGTCATTAACCGGTGTGTTGCCCTTTGCTGTCCGGACTTTCCTCCTCTGTATTGCTACAAAAGCGATAGCCTGGCTGATAGAAATGTAAAGTTAATGGCTTTCAGCTGTTATAAAAGGGAAGCTATGTTTTTATCTAAATTCAATTGATACCCTGTAAATTTGCAGATGGATAAAAGCCTGAATAAATATATCAGTGAAACCGGTTTTTGCTCCCGAAGGGAAGCCGATAAATATATTGATCAGGCAAGAGTAACCATTAATGATAATATAGCCATAAAAGGGAACAGGGTTATGCCCGGCGATATTGTTGAAGTGGATGGCGAGCCCATTAAAAAAAAGGATAAAACAGTTTATATAGCTTTCAATAAACCCGTAGGTATTACCTGTACCACCGATTTAAAGGATAAATCGAATATTGTTAGTTTTATTAATCACAAAAGCAGGATATTTCCCATTGGCCGGCTGGATAAACCATCCGATGGATTGATATTTTTATCGAATGATGGAGATATTGTGAATAAAATTTTAAGAGCCGGAAACAATCACGAGAAGGAATATGTCGTTAGTACTGATAAACCTATAACTGCCGACTTTATCCACAAGATGAGTAATGGTATTAAGATACTGGATACCATTACAAAAAAATGCTTTGTAAAGCAGGAAGGCAAAAATCGTTTCAGTATCATCCTTACCCAAGGCCTTAACAGGCAAATCCGAAGAATGTGTAATGCATTAGATTATAATGTAGTTAGCTTAAAGCGAACTAGAATTATGCATGTTACATTAAAAAATTTACCAGTTGGTTGTTGGCGATACTTTACAACTGATGAATTAAAAACAATGGAAAGCTTGGTATTGCAATCGAGTAAAACGGTTGTTAACAGTTTTGAAGCCAGTGAAAGTTTTGGGGAGTAAATGTAAAAGCTAATTAAAACAAGATTAAAAAATAGACGTTTAGATTTTAAAATTGGTATAACTGGCATGATTTTGATAAGCATCATAACTCTTGAAAAGCGAATCAAGTATTACAGTTACTAAAAATTGTTTCGATTCCAATATTATGAAAAAAGGGATTTTATTTATTGTAATTGTATTTTATTCATTACTGATAAAAGCGCAAACATTTACCGGAACCGGAGGCTCAATACCTGGTAGTAGTACTACGCAAACTTGTTTCCCTGTTACTGTTGCTGGTGTTGGCGTTATTAATACCAGCTATGGCTTGGCCCAGGTTTGTTTAAATATCACTCATCCCAATGATGATGAATTAGAGGTTGTATTAACTGCTCCCGATGGTACCGTTGTTCCGCTTACAATTCAAAATGGAGGAAGTGGTAATAATTATACAAATACTTGTTTTACAGCTACCGCAACAACTTCTATTAAATTTGGAATTGCTCCTTTTACCGGAAGCTTTGCAGCAGAAGGTTATTTAGGATCCGTAAATAATGGGCAAAATGCAAATGGTAGTTGGAGACTTTGTATCCAGGATAGAAGAACTGCATCAAATACAGGTACTTTATCAAATTGGAGTTTAACATTTAATAATAGTCCGGCACCTTTACCTCCCACATTTCCAGGATGTTCTACAACATTGCCTTCCAGTTCATCTTGTGCTTCTGCTACTACCATTTGTGATTTTAATGGATTGTGTGGTAGTACATTAGGAAGTTCAGTACAAGATTGGGCTGGATCGGGTTTAGGCAATTGTTTTGGGTTACAGAATAATTCATTTATTAAATTTATTGCAGCATCAGCAACTGCCTCATTTACAGTTTGGGTACCAACAAATACTGGAGGAGCCGGTGGGGGTATCCAAATGCTTTTTTTTAGTGGCACTTGTAATTCAGGAGCTGTTACAACTCATGGTTGTTATCCGCATATTTTTCCCTACCCTTCTGCATCAAAGCCTTTGCCAACCATAATTTCAGCAACCGGATTAACAATAGGCAATACGTATTATTTAATGTTTGATGGCTTTAATAATGACAATTGTACTTTTAGAATTGCAGCAAATACGGGAGTAAATATTCTTGATATCAATCCGGCAAATCCATCCATTTGTGAAGGATTTCCAGTAAATCTTACCGCATCTGGGGGTAATGGTGTTTTTAGTTGGTCTCCTTCGTCAGGTTTAAATACAACTAGTGGCGCAACTGTTTCAGCATCACCAACAGTTACTTCTATTTATACAGTTACCAGCTCAACATCGGGAGGCTGCCCTACTACCAAAGATGTTACTGTTACTGTAAATGCAGCACCCGTTATTACAACTCAACCATCCGTAACAATTCAAAATGTTTGTCAAAATGGACCTGTAAACCCCGTAACTGTTACAGCTACCGCAGGAAGTGGCAGTATCAGCACTTACCAGTGGTATATAAGTACAAATGGAACTAATGTTGGTGGTTCATTATTGCCATTTGCAAATTCTTCGAGTTTTTCTCCCTCAACATCCAGCACTGGCACCATTTATTTTTATTGTAAAATCACCAATTCAAATGGCTGCAGTACTATCAGCAATGTTTCGGGAGCAATTGTAATTAGTGCTGCGGTTGCTACTCCAACTGCAACTGCAACCATACAACCAACCTGTTTAGCACCAACCGGAACTATCGTTGTTACTGCACCTACTGGAGCTAATATTCAATACAGTATTGGTGGAGCTTATCAGGCAAGTGGTACATTTTCAGGCCTTGCTGCAAATACTTATAACGTAACTGCAAAGAATATTGTAACAGGATGCGAATCAGCAATTAAAACTGTAACTGTAAATGCACTACCGCCGGGTCCTGCTACTCCAACTGGTACAGTAACTGTTCAACCTACCTGTTTAATTCCTACGGGAACAATTGTAATTAATTCACCAACTGGTGTAAATATTGAATATAGTATTGGAGGGGTATATCAGCCAAGTACTACATTTTCTGGATTAACTAATGGAACAACTTACATTATAACTGCAAAAGATATTATTACCGGATGTGTGTCTTCAACTTTAACGATTTCAGTTAATTCAATTCCAGGGGCGCCTGCTGCACCAACAGCAACAATAACATCGCAACCTGATTGTAATACTGCTACAGGAATTATAACTGTAACTGCACCAACCGGTGCTAACTTTCAATACAGTATTGGTGGTGTTTATCAAGTAAGTGGTTTATTTTCAGGCCTTATTCCCGGCACGACTTATCCTGTAACTGTAAAAGATATTTCATCTGGTTGTATTTCAGCCCCCGTAAATTTAACTTTAAATACAATTATTCCACCTGTAGCTCCATTAGTTACAAGTCCAGTTTCCTTTTGTCAAAATGCTATGGCTACGGCATTATCAGCAACAGGCAGTAATTTACTTTGGTATAATAATGCAACAGGCGGAGTTGGTTCTACTGTAGCTCCTACTCCATTAACAACAGCAGTTGGAAATGTTGATTTTTATGTAAGCCAAAGTACAGGTACCTGCGAAAGCCCCAGGGCATTAATAACAGTTTCAATATTGGCTTTACCATCAGCACCAATTATAACTACGCCTGTAGTTTATTGTCAAAATGCAACAACAGCAGCCCTTACTGCAACTGGAACCAACTTATTATGGTATACCACAGTTATTGGTGGAGTTGGAAGTAATACAGCACCCATACCTTCATCTACATCAGCAGGCTCAACCATATTTTATGTAAGCCAAAATAATGGTGCCTGCGAAAGCGTAAGATCAGCCATAACCGTAACAATCAATGCAGCTCCGGGTTT
>JANPAP010000502.1:0-4315 GCA_031429975.1 Chitinophagaceae bacterium | reverse complement strand
AAAAAAAGAATCACAGATTTTACAATCTGACAATTTTTTAATACTGGACTTAAAATATTTATACTGTTGCTATTTTTCTAAAACAGCCACAGGAATATTTTTAAAATCTGTATTTTTTATAACATTATTAAATGGATTTTTGGCCATTTTTAATAACGCACAAAAAGTACATTAATAAATTAATTAGGATTTAAAACGATTGTTTGGGAGTGGTCGTAAATGGGTATTCGGATTAGGGTACGTTGTAATTAGATAACAAACATATACCCAAGTTTTTATTCCACCAAAATTATTTCAATATTTTTTCAAAAATATTTTTTGCAAACTTTAATTGCTGCTCCATTGTAAGGTTGGTATTATCTAAAACGATGGCGTCTTCAGCTTTTCTTAGCGGACTTATCTCCCGGTTAGAATCGATATAGTCTCTCATTTCTAAATTATTTTTCACTTCTTCAATACTTACGTTTGGATTTTTTTGAAACATCTCTTTAAATCTTCTTTCAACTCTTACGGCAATATCAGCAGTCATAAAAAATTTCAATTTTGCTTTTGGAAAAACGGTGGTACCGATATCCCTGCCATCCATTATAATACCTTTTTTCTTTCCCATTAATTGTTGTTGTGCCACAGCAAATTCCCGAACTTCTTTAATGGTTGCAACATCACTTACTTTTTCTGCAATGATTAAATCACGGATAAGATATTCTACATTTTCGCCGTTTAATAAAATTTCAGACTGCCCAGATTTTTCATTAAAATTAAATTCCATCGAAATATCTTGTAAAGCATTTATCACTTCCTTTTTATTATTCCAATCAATATTATTCCTAAGAAAGTATAATGTTATTGCCCGATACATGGCTCCGCTGTCAACATATATATAACCTAATTCTTTTGCCAATTGCTTTGCCAACGTACTTTTTCCGCAAGAGGACCAACCATCGATGGTAATTACTATTTTTTTCATCATTGCAAAAATCATGAAAAAATACTAGCCAACAAAGTAAAAAGCCATCCAATAAAAATTGGATGGCTTTTTTAATTACTGTTGAAAATTATTTTGTTTGAGATTCGGTCTCTTTCTTTTTTTCTTTTGTTTTTAAAGTGAATTTTATTTTTTCTTTTGTTTCATCAAGGTCTGCTATCAACACATCGCCTTGCTTAACGGTCATATTTAAAATCTCTTCAGCCAATGGATCTTCTAAATATTTTTGAATGGCTCTGTGTAAAGGCCTTGCTCCAAACTGGGCATCGTATCCTTTATCGGCAATAAAATCTTTAGCTTCATGCGTTAATTCCAAACTAAAACCCAGATTTACCAACCGCTTCATAACGCCTGCCATCAAAATATTAATGATCTCAAAAATATTTTCTTTAGTAAGCGAATTAAAGATTACGATATCATCAATCCTGTTTAAAAACTCGGGGCTAAATGTGCGCTTTAATGCTTTTTCTATAACCGCTTTATTATTTTCATCTGCATTTTGAACTCTTGATGCAGTTGCAAAACCAACACCTTCGCCAAAATCTTTTAACTGGCGGGCACCGATATTTGAAGTCATGATGATCAATGTATTTTTAAAATCCACTTTTCTGCCCATGCCATCTGTTAGCTGCCCATCATCCAGCACCTGTAATAATAAATTATAAATATCCGGATGTGCTTTTTCTATTTCATCCAGTAAAATTACACTGTATGGTTTGCGTCTAACCCTTTCGGTAAGTTGCCCACCTTCTTCATAACCAACATATCCCGGAGGGGCTCCTATTAAACGGCTTACCGTAAATTTTTCCATGTACTCACTCATATCAACCCTAATCAGTGAGTCATCGTTATCAAACATATAACGGGCAATAGACCGGGCTAATTCGGTTTTACCAACTCCTGTTGGTCCTAAAAAAATAAATGTACCAATTGGTTTTTTAGGATCTTTTAATCCAACCCGGTTACGCTGAATTGCTTTTACCACTTTTTGAATACCTTCTTCCTGACCAACAACGGCTCCTTTTAAATCATCGCTCATGCGGCGAAGTTTTTCAGTTTCGGCCTGTACCATCCGCTTAACCGGAATACCCGTCATCATACTGATTACCTCAGCAATATCTTCTTCCTCAATGGGGAAACGTTTGTGTTTACTTTCTTCTTCCCAAACATTTTTAGCCGCTTCCAATTCTTCCTGCAATCTTTTTTCAGTATCTCTTAACGAAGCCGCTTCTTCAAAGCGCTGGCTTTTTACAACCTTATTTTTTTCGAGTTTTATATCTTCAATTTTCTTTTCGAGTTCAATTACTGCTTCCGGAACGTTGATGTTTTTAATATGTTTTCTGGCACCTACTTCATCTAATACATCAATGGCTTTATCGGGCAATAACCGATCTGTCATATAGCGTTCGCTTAATTTTACGCAAGCATCAATTGCCTCATCGCTATAAGTTACATTGTGATAATCTTCGTATTTACTTTTGATATTTGTAAGAATCTGAATCGTTTCTTCAACCGAAGGTTGATCAACAATTACTTTTTGAAATCTACGGTCTAATGCACCATCTTTTTCAATATGCATGCGGTATTCATCTAAAGTAGAAGCGCCAATACATTGTAATTCGCCTCTGGCCAATGCTGGTTTAAAAATATTACTGGCATCTAAAGATCCGCTTGCGCCACCAGCACCAACAATGGTATGAATTTCATCAATGAACAAAATAACATCTCTGTTTTTTTCCAATTCATTCATGATAGCTTTCATTCTTTCTTCAAACTGGCCACGGTATTTTGTGCCGGCTACCAATGCTGCCAAATCAAGTGACACGACTCTTTTATCAAACAATACCCGGCTTACTTTTCTTTGAACAATCCTTAATGCCAACCCCTCAACAATGGCGGTTTTACCCACACCTGGCTCACCAATTAAAATGGGATTATTTTTCTTTCTTCGAGATAAAATTTGTGATACTCTTTCTATTTCAATCTCTCTTCCAACAATCGGATCTAAGGAACCGTTTTCGGCAAGCCTTGTAATGTCTCTACCAAAATTATCTAATACCGGTGTTTTTGTTTTTGGTTGATTGGCTGCACCTCGTTGTGCTTTTTGTTGTTGGCCGTATTGCTTTCTTTCCTCATCAAAATCATCTTCATTTTCATCCGAAAAATCTGCCTTAGGAGGTGTACTGGTAACAAACCCTAATTCATTTTTAAACATATCGTAATCCACATCAAATTGATTTAAAATTTGTGTAGCTACATTTTCTTTATTTTTTAAAATAGACAGCATTAAATGCTCACTTTCCACCATGGCACTTTTATGCGCTTTGGCTTCCAGTACTGTAATGCGTATTACTTTTTCGGCCTGCTTGGTTAAAGGAAGCGAATTGATATTAGCATTATTTTTTCCTGTCTTATCTTTTACGGCAACCTCTATTTCTTTACGCAATTCGTAAAGATCCACATTTAATGATTTTAATATTTTGATGGCAGTGTTCTCACCATCTCTGATTAAACCAAGTACTAAATGTTCGGTGCCAATAAAATCATTCCCTAACCGCAAAGCTTCTTCCCTGCTGTAAGAAATAATTTCCTTTACTTGTGCTGAAAAATTGTTGTCCATTTATATTGAATTTAACTTGTACAATAATAACGATAATTTAATAGATTTAGTTTGCTGAAAGTAGTAAATGTTGAAAAGTTGAAAAGTTAAAATTTAATACTTACCCCAAACATTTGTAACAAAACCTTGATTTATAAATTTTATTAAGCTGAAAGTTTTTATTTTAATTTGCATTTATCAAAATAAAAATATTAGCTTCCGCAATACCATCGATAATTAATAAAAATGCTCATAATAAAAAACAAAATATTCTGTTTAATCTAAATGAATGTCAAAATATATACCAAAGAAAAATTTACGGTTATAATGCCTGAAGATGAAGTATTGTCTGTTAATATGACAGAAGCCTTTACAAATATCATCAATCCCTACTTAACAAAGGCTGTACCTCACTTAATTTTAACCCTTAAAAATGTTGCCAGCATTGATGAACCAATTGCTGAAACCATTGCCCGGCTTCAGCAACAATTTTACGAAAACAATTGCTCTTTTGTTATTTGTGAAATTCAAAAACCAGTTGAAATCCTTTTAGATGAAATAGAATTGCTTGAACTTTTAAATGTAACGCCAACAGAAAGTGAGGCCTGGGATATTTTGCAAATGGAGGAAATAGAAAGAGAATTACTAAATGATGATGATGAAAATGACACTTCCCATTAAAGTTTTTAATTTTTATTGAAAGCTTAAATAGATAAGCAACAATTCATAAA
>JANPAP010000501.1:0-1904 GCA_031429975.1 Chitinophagaceae bacterium | reverse complement strand
AAGTAGTAGGGCAAATGCAAACAAATATCTTTCCTTTATATTTTACCTCTGCAACATAGGCCAACCTTTCGTTTTTAAAACTGCCGCCATGTTTTTTTACAAACGCAAAAACTACATCGAAGCCAATGTTATGGCGGGTATTGGCGTATTCATCGCCGATATTTCCCAATCCTGCTATTAAAAATTTAGACATGTAACCGTGAAGATAGCAGAACCTTTTTTAATTGAAAAAACAGACGGAAAATAAATTTTAAAGGGGCTGTATTTTAGAATTAAGCTAGACTGCTTGTAAGCATTAAAAAAACCAATAAATGAAATGTTCAATTTTCATTTATTGGTTAAGAATTTATAATCTGTTTGACAGATAATTAATTGTTTTTTCTAGGGGACTAATACCCATTTAAAAAATGTAACTACTCTGTTTGTTAATTCCTGGAGTTGACTTGCAGCAGGTATGCTGACTGTGTTTGTTTTCATAAATAGGGATTTAGATTAAAAATAGGTACTTTATTGAGGTGTATTTTACACCAACAATTTTAAGAAACGTAATCTTAAAAATTATATTGTATTGATTTGAGATTATTTTAAAAATGTATTGTCTACTTAAATTTAAGTAAGCTGTTTTCTAAATTTATTTTCTGTATAATTAAAAATTGATAACATTGCAAACGCATGAACAGGAGCTTACAATTTTTAAATTACCGGTTGAAATATTTATTTATATTTTTTCAGGTTTTTGTTTTCACAATTTCACCTGCTTATTCGCAAAGCAATACCAATACAGTTAACAACAGCAGATTTAACTCGGTGGTAATTACCGAGTCGGTAATTGCAACTGCAGGTATGATTGGGCTGCACTATTTATGGTATAAAAAATTTCCAAAAAGCAGGTTCCATTTATTTAATGATAATGCCGAGTGGTTAACTATGGATAAGATGGGGCATGCCACTACGGCTTATAATTTAAGTGCTGTACAATTTGATATGATGCGGTGGAGTGGTGTTAGTAATAATAAGGCCACCTGGATTGGAGGATTAACCGCACTGGGGTTACAAACTATTATTGAAATTTTTGATGGCTTTAATAAACATTGGGGGTTTTCTAAAGGCGATATGTTGGCGAATATTTTAGGCAGTGCACTTTTTATGGGGCAGCAATTTGCCTGGGGCGAACAAAGGGCAAGACTAAAATTTTCTTTTCACAAAACAATTTATTCAAAATATAATCCTGCTGAGTTGGGGTATAATAAATGGCAAAGTTGGTTAAAGGATTATAATGGTCAAACCTATTGGCTTTCTGTAAACCCATCCTCATTTATGAGCGCTAACAATTCATTTCCGCAATGGCTGAATGTTTCGGTAGGAGTAGGGGCAGAAGGAATGATTGGCGCCAGAGCAAATCCTTTAAAAATTGGAAATACAAGCATTCCTGAATTTACCAGAAACAGAAAATTTTTATTTTCAATTGATGCCGATTTAAAACGGTTCAACAATAATCCAGCTGGCCCCCAGGCATTGTTAACTGTTCCGGGCATATTTAAAATTCCGGCACCTACAATTACAATTGTAAAAGATTCCAGCATTAAATTCAGCTGGTTGTATTTTTAATGAAAGGAAATTTATTTTTTAAAGACGGCCGTAAACATAGAGTCGGCCTTACTTTCATAGCCATGCAAAGTTTTCGATTCAAGTAATTCAAGATTTAATTCCTGTTGAATAAATATGGCTTGAGCTTCATTTTCTTTTTTAAAAACAGAGCAGGTTATATAAAAAAACAAGCCACCTTTTTTTAATTTGGATACAACATTACTGCAGATTTTTTTTTGCAATTGCACAAATTCATCAATGGAAGCTGGATTAAAAAAATGCAGTTGCTCTGGTGTTCGGCTCCAGGTGCCGCTGCC
>JANPAP010000500.1:0-2234 GCA_031429975.1 Chitinophagaceae bacterium | reverse complement strand
AATTGATATTGGATTTCTTGTAGTTTCAATTTTTTTAAATAGCCCCAAAAGTAAATTATTTATGTCAAAAATATGATTATGCAATACATTTCTAATATTGGCTGCAAATGTGTTTTACTGATCGGGCATTCGTTTCAGTTGTCAGTATTCCAGTAAAAACCAATTTTTATGTTGCTTATCATTTTTTAAAGCCATTTAAAATTTAGTTCCATTACATTTTTTGTGTTGAAATTGTGTAACAATAAATTCAACGGTTATATAAGCAGTATTGAATTATATTTGTATCCATTTTTAAAAAAATAGTTTTAAGGCAGCAGGATAAACTGCAAAAGTATCTATTGATTTATTAAGCTGCTTTATTAAACCACAATTGTTTGCTGTTATGTTGAAAAGGGGATTTGCTATTTTATTTTTATTTGCAACCATTAGCGTTTCGGCACAGCAAAAACCTATTTACTCTCAATATGTTTTAAATAATTATATTATCAATCCGGCTTTAACCGGTATTGAAAATTATACCGATGTTAAGTTGAGTTACCGCAACCAATGGACCGGAATCAATGGCTCGCCTGTTACCATGTATCTATCTATTCAAGGGCCTTCTAATAAAAAAGATTATAGAACTAATGCAACATCATTTGATGTGCCTGGCGAAAACCCAAGGGGCAAATCGTACATGCAAGATTACACTGCTGCAGAACCGCATCATGGATTTGGCGGCATTATAATGAGCGATAAGGCTGGTTATATAAACCGCTGGTCTGGCTATGTTACGTATGCTTATCATAAAGGATTAAATGCCCGTACAACTTTATCGGCCGGTATTCAATTAGGGGTAACTTCTGTTAGTCTCGATGCTTCAAAAATAGAATGGGGCTCATTAGATCCAAACGATCCGGCAATAGGCTATAATACAGGTTCCATTGCAAAAATCCGTCCTGAAATAGGAGTGGGGCTGTGGCTTTACGGCGCCGATTATTATGCTGGCTTATCAGTATTAAATATTGTTCCTTCCAAAGCAAATTTTGTTACCGATACAAAATATGGTGGTGAGTTTGTACCTCATTTTATGTTTACTGCAGGGTATAAATTATTTTTAAACGATGATATCAGTTTAATTCCATCGGCCATGTTTCAATACATCAGTCCTTTTCCAATGCAGCTTTATATAAATGCCAAAGCGCAATACCAGGATAGGTTTTGGGTTGGCAGCGGTTATAGAATGGGGGATCAGTTAAGTGGTTTTACTGCCATGGCTGGTTTTAATGTAAGCAATACTTTTAATGTTGGTTATGCTTACGATGTGTCCACTTCGGCATTAAGCGTTTATTCCAGAAATACGCATGAAATTATAATTGGATTTTTGTTGGGTAATAAGTACGGCGATTTTTGTCCGAGAAATATTTGGTAAAATTTCTAATCAAATAATTTCAATACAAGTACTCAACGAATAACTTTCTCCAGGTTCCAATACAATCATATCAATTCCCGGGTAAGCATTTGCAGGCTCAATACAAATAAAATTTTTATAGCCAGATGGATCCATGTCCGAAATGGATTTTGAAACGATGGCTCCTGGGTTCCAAACAATGGTTACCCGGCTACCGGATTTTGATACTTTTATTTTTCTATTAAATCCATCATCCTGAATAAAACAGTTGGATTTTGTATGGATGTAACGCCTGTTGGTTTCTCCCGTAAATTTTATATTTTCCGAGTTCTGTGTTTTTAAATTCAAATCAAAACCTTCGTAAAAACCGGCATCTTGTAATCCGCCTACTTCAATTAAATCAATATTACTGATATTAAAATAAGTATGTAATGCATCACTGTATTCAAATTTATTTTCGTCGCTGTTTTTAATAGTAAGTGTAACATCCAGCGATTTTCCAATTGTAAAACTTAGTGTAGCAATAAATTTATAAGGCCATAATTGTAAACTTGCTGTTGATTCTTTGAGGATAAGCGTAACCAATGTTGTTCCATCATCAATCAAATTTATTGTTGCTACTTCCCATTCCTGCAACCGGGCAAACCCATGCTGGGGTTTAGTTGTATCGGTTAAGTGTGGGCCAAACCAGGGGAAACAAATTGGTATGCCTCCTCTGATGGCTTTGCCCTTTTCAAAAATTGAAGCTGCACTCATCCATAATAAATCGGCTTGTTGATTGGGTATAAAACTTAAAATTTGCCCGCCATATAATGAGATGGTAGCCTGAGCATTTTTATTTTTT
>JANPAP010000499.1:0-1925 GCA_031429975.1 Chitinophagaceae bacterium | reverse complement strand
GCTTTATCATACCCTTGATGAGGTTAGTGAATTTATAACAGCAGCCATAAAATCATTAGATGCAGATAAGATAAAAAGTACTTGTGGGTTTGCATATATATTCGCAGGCATAAATTGGACTAATTAGTATTTATAATTTGTATTAGTCATACCCATCCGCAGCGGCGGATACAAGTTTAAAAACTGGGAGAGTAGGTAGTTGCCATATTTATTTAAGCCCCGATATTTGTATTGAGTTTTTTAGGCTCTGAATTTAAAAATTATCTATTAGTACTCTGAAATATTGATTCATGCTGCATAGAATAAATAATGTACAAGAGTGCGACGCCACTGAAGTTGAAATTAGATATTAGGCCGATTACAAAATAATTTTAAAGAAAAACCTCAACTCGTTTAAATGAGTTGGGGTTTTTTAATTAATAGAAATTTGATTAATGTTTTAATACAGCATCCTAACCTTGATGGTTCCTTTTACTTTCTTTAATAATTCCAATGCATTTTTACTTAGATTTTTGTCTACATCCAAAACTACATAACCAATTAAGTCGTTTGTTTTTAGGTACTGCCCTAAAATATTGATTTTGTTTTTTGAAAGCTGCGTATTGATTTCGCTTAATACACCCGGAACGTTGTTGTGAATATGCAAGATGCGGTGAGTTCCTTCTTGTGCCGGCAAACTCAATGCTGGCACGGTATGAGAGCCAAAGCTTACACCTTTTTCCAGATAATTAAATAGTTTGTTGCTTACATCATTTCCTATATTATTTTGGGCTTCTTGAGTGCTACCGCCAATATGAGGGGTTAGCAGTACATTGCTTAATCCTTGCAAGGGTGTTTTAAAAGTATCTCCATTTTTTTCGGGTTCCCATGGATAAACATCTATTGCTGCACCGGATAATTTGCCATCATTTCCTAAGGCAATAGCTAATGCATCCAAATCTACCACTTCGCCTCTGGCATAATTTATAAGTATACTTCCTTTTTTGAAATATTTTAAATTGCCTTTGTTGATGAGGTTTTTTGTAGAAGATAATTCTGGCACATGTAACGAAATGATATCCGAATTGCTTAATACTTCTTTTAAACTTTTTCTTGTTTCTGCATTCCCTAGAGGCAGTTTAGTTTCGGTGTCGAAAAAAATAACTTTCATTCCGATAGCTTCAGCCAAGACACTCAACTGACTGCCTATATTTCCATAACCGATTATTCCCAAGGTTTTGCCTCTTAGTTCATAACTGCCTGTTGCATCTTTTAACCAAATACCTTTATGTGCTGCATTATTTTTGTCAATAATTTTTCTGATCAGCATGATTGAAGAACCTATTACCAGTTCGGCAACACTACGGGTATTACTGTAGGGTGCATTAAATACAGCCACCCCTTTTTGGGTAGCTGCTTTTAAATCAACCTGGTTTACGCCAATGCAAAAACAGCCGATTGCCTGTAATTTTTGTGCAGCCGCTAACACGTTTGCAGTAATTTTTGTTTTGCTTCGAATGCCCAACAGATGCACATCTTTTATTTCTTTTATCAATTGTGCTTCGCTTAAAGCTTCGTTTAATTTTCTAACATTGCAGTATCCAGAATCTTTAAAATATTTTACTGCAACATCACTAATATTTTCCAAGAATAAAATATTGATCTTCTCTTTGGGATAACTCGTTTTATTTTTGTCAGTCATTTAATTAGCGTTTATTTTGCACAAATATATTTCATATACTTCTTACTCTCTTATGATAAAATTAATCACTGTTTATTTAATTAAATCTGCGAATTCAATTTATGCTTTTATCAAAAGCTTTTCTTTTAAATTCAGTTTATTCATTCTTTTGTTTGGGGTTTCGTGTAATAATAAAAATAAAAAAATTGAGGATTCGGATTTACTAAACAAATCTATAATTGTTTTGCCTGAATTTTCAAAATTG
>JANPAP010000498.1:0-3347 GCA_031429975.1 Chitinophagaceae bacterium | reverse complement strand
CGCAGTATCAAATGATTTGCTACAACAGGCTTTTCAGGGCAAAGAAAAATGCCCAAACAAAAACTTTTTTCCGCAACAGTACCGGTGCTGCCTGCCCACGCATATCCAACTATGTAAAAGGCGATGTATATCTTTTATATACCCTTTCTACAGATTTTCAAACCGTGGCTTGTGGCGGTGGTACCGGTCCGGTATATGCCTATACCAATTACAGGCTGCGGAGCAATGGTTACCAGTTGATAGACCAGGGTGGCTATGATTATAATTTCCCAAAAGGCGTTACTGTTTCCACAACAGGTAATATTAATGTTAGCCTGGTTTCATATACAAAAAGAACTTATATAAATAATGTATTATCAGATTTTACTGTGCAGGGCTATGCAATCAAATCCGAAATATTCGACAGCATTCCTTATCAACGTACCAGTTACAGTGACCCAGATATTGGGGTAAATTACAAGGAGCCTTTTGGGACCGATAAATTAAATTTCTTTAGGGATACTTTGCTGGCATACTCCAGCTATTACCCCGATTTTTCATTGGCAGCTGGTGGCAGCAATATTTTTGCCGCATCCTTAATGAGTAAAACTGGTTACCGCCAGGTTCGATTGCAACATCTTGCGGTTAACCGAAAAGCTGCAGATTCCTTTGCAATAGAATATAAAACAAGTTTGGTGGGGGCACCGCAAAAAAACGGAGTAGCAATTGGCAGCGAAGCAAATGATATCACCTACGATTTTCCCTTAGTTACTGTTAGCAAAAATGGCCAGGCTTTATTTTATATTCGGGAGTATTACCGTTATGCAAGGGTAAGCCCAATTGGTAGTGATATTAATCTTGAATGGGGTGCTATGGGGTTACCCATAGGATCGGGATATTACAATGGTTCTCCTTATACGCCAGAACAACCTTTTGTGTCACTCGATTCAACCGGTAGCAGTGGCCTCATTGCCTGGAAGGATAGTCGATACCTCCCTAACAGCAGCGGCGATAATATTTTTATGCTCCATTTAGATAAGGTGAATGAATTTAATTATACACCAGCTCCTAAACGTATTCGATTGCTGCCAAATCCATATGGCCCCACTTATATAAATCCTGCAATATTGTATGGTACTAGCAAACAATACAGCCGAATGGAAGTATATGATTCTTATGGTACAGATCCCGGCAACTCACCAGTTTTTGAAATAAAAGACAACAATTATTTAGGCAGCGTGCAGGCAAGTGTTTTTCAACAATCAAGTGCCATCCGGAAATACAATAATGAACCCTATCTTAATCGCAACTTTACAATAAAAACAGACAGTGTTCCGCCGGGTGCAAGTATTAGCATGTTGTTTTATTTTACCACTGCCGATTTTAATGCTTTAAAAGCTGCCGATAATTCAATTGAAAATCCTGGTTATTTGATGATAGTAAGGCAGCCCAACACAGGAGCAGCAGCACCGGTAGTTTATACGCC
Source organism: Chitinophagaceae bacterium (assembly GCA_031429975.1). Classification (GTDB taxonomy): domain Bacteria; phylum Bacteroidota; class Bacteroidia; order Chitinophagales; family Chitinophagaceae; genus Ferruginibacter. The sequence continues at coordinate 1,882 of JANPAP010000498.1, read as the reverse complement.
TGTGGCCGGAGAAGAATTGATTGGAGCCAGTACCTGGGATTCTTTAGTTGGAGGATTCTATCTTAGAATTAGCACAACTGAATTTGGTAATTTCTTTATTAAAAAAATCCCAACAGTCAGTACCTGTTCTGCAACCAGTCAATCATTTACTTCCAATATTACGGGGTCAACTTATCAGTGGTTTATAATTAACGGTGGCAATTTTATTGTTTTAGGAAACGATGCCAATTATAGTGGTACCAACAGCGTTACCCTGCAGTTAACCAATATACCATCTTCATTTAATGGCAATATATATCGCTGTATTGTAGATGGCACAAATGGAAGCATTCCGGTTAACTTGAAAATTGCTGATGGTTGGACAGGGGCAATCAGTAATCAATGGGAAAACCCCGGCAATTGGGGCTGCGGAATAGTGCCCGACGAGTTTACAGATGTTGTAATTAATTCAGGAACAGTTACCGTAAACTCTAACGCAAAATGCAAAACTTTAACAGTAAAACCCGGCGCCTCTGTATCTGTTGCACCGGGCTTTAATTTAACGGTAACACATTGATAAAAATTTATACAAAAAACAAACCCTGCAACTAAAATTGCAGGGTTTGTTTTTATTAAGCGTTGGCTATTTTATTTTCTCCAAAGTGGTTTTTTACCCGATGGTTTTATAGCGTTTTTTGCTTTGCTGGATACCAGAATTGTTTTATTGGGATCCTCATTACTATAATTATGTTTATCAATTATGCTTGCTGGAGGAGTAGTTTTATTTGAGATATTTGGTTCTTTAAGTAGTGCTTGTTCTACCGGAACGGGTAATGCAGGTGGAAAAGAAGCTGCTGAACGAAGTACTTTAGGAATTGTTTTTTTTGGCTTCCTCCAATCACGGTAAGAAGATTTTTTTGGACTGGTTTTTTTATTGAGTGTTGCGGAATCAGTTGCTTTTTTGATAACCGGAGTTTTATCATCAACAATATTTCGTGTAATTTTTTTTATTTCGATTTTTTTTGCAACCGATTTTTTAGTGGCAACCTTTTTTGCTGGTTTTTTTGCAACAATTTTTTTTACTATTTTTTTCTCATTCGTTTTTTTTGCAACCGGTTTTTTGGATGCTACTTTTTTTTTACTTGTTTTATTGATGGGTGTTTTTTTTGCCAGCTCTTTTTTAGGCGGCGTTTTTTTTACAGTGGTAGTTTTCCTTGGCATAATTAATAAGTTAAATAAAAATGAAAAAATAATTTGTACCTGTATAAATATACAAAAACTGGAGCAGTATTAAACTTCAGTAATCATAAATAAAAACCCCACTTCATTTTGAAATAGGGTTTAAAAAATATTGGTTCAATTTATTTTACCAGGGATATTTATTTTCTGCAATCAATTTTTCTGCAATTCTTCTACGGGTATCCTTGCTGTTAAACGGTGCCGATTTTGTAAACCGCTTTAATCCCAACAACATTATCCGTTGTTCATCGCCTTCAGCAAAAGCATTGATGGCTTCCTTACCAGCTTTGTTCACTTTATCAATGGCATCATTTAAATAACAACGCATCATATCGGTTTGTATCCTGCTGCCAGCTTCGTCTTTATCAGTCATTTTTATTATTCTTAATAAAGTGCTTTCTGCTATAAATGTTTCTATCGACATATCTGCAATATTCATCAAAATCTCCTGCTCATCATTTAGCTTCATCATAAATTTTTGCACCGCTGCACCTGCCACCATCAAAATGGCTTTCTTCATGTTTTGGATCGATTTTTTCTCTGCCGCAAATGCGCCTTCATCTTCATTACCAAAATCCGGAATGCTCATTAATTCTTTCGATACTGCCATTGCAGGCCCCATTAAATCCAGCTTTCCCTTCATGGCTCTTTTTAAAATCATATC
>JANPAP010000497.1:0-3759 GCA_031429975.1 Chitinophagaceae bacterium | reverse complement strand
AGCAAAGAATGTTACAAAGTAAAAGTTTCAAAGCCTGGTTACCTTAATTATGAAGCAACTGTTTGTGGTAAAAAAGCAGGTCCTGAAGCTCCTAAAAGTCTTTATTTTGAAATGAAGAAAGATGATGCTGAAGAAGCTTCTGTAAAAACAGATCAAGCCAATATTGATTTTGAAATTGAAGTAAACAAAGATTTGGAGATATTGGAAGCTTGGAAATTAACAACTCAAATTGTAACAGATTATTTTGATGCAATTGAAGTTGCAGATAAAGAAACGTCTTACCTAAGAACGGCTTGGAGTATTCAAACTTTCCAACAAAACACTGTCAGGTCAAGGTTAATCATTAAGTTATCAAAGTCCGATCCATTAACTTTTAAAGTTAAACTTGTTAGCGAAAGTTCTGGAAATGCAGGAACTAGTGTAAAAGCGGATGAACAATTTCATGATTGGGACAGATTGCTAAGAAAGTATCAAAATGTCATTAGTGATTTTTCTACCCGGTTAGGAACCAAATAATACCATATTGTCCCCCCATTTGGTTCAACCATCTCTCCAAAAATAAAAACAGTTTACTGGCACAAGCGTCCGCTTGTGCCTTCTAAAACTGCTTGCATTAAAAGTTGTCAATTGTAAAAACTGTTGAATTTTCAGAATGCATTTGTTGATCTTGTTGAGCAAGAACCGAAGTGTAAGCCATTTTGCTTTTCAAATACACAGTGCAATAAATGATGTTGGTCAATAAGACAAACATCGGCGAAAAAAATTATCGTTGTTTACGTTATTGAATTTTCATGTACTCTAATTCGTCGGGGTTTCAAGAAAGAGAATTTTATTTTTATGTTTTGAAAACGCCGCCAGGACTGAATGAAATTTATTTAAATAATATAAAATAGCAGTCTATTGAAAATACTCTTGATAAGGTATAATTTATATTAATTGGATTATAGGGGGATGCTTGTGATAAATTAATTTTAAGAAGCTAATTGATAATTAAGAAACAAAAATGAATTAGAGCTGATTCAGGATAAATCATTGTAACATTATTTTCACTTTTGATACACTAGTTTTAAAAATCTTTCACGCCTTTTAAAACTTTTTAAAATGAAACAGCTCCTTCTTTTTCCATTTTTAAGTATTGGCTTTTTACAATTAAATAACCAACTGGATTTTGTTGAAACAAATAATGGTTATGCCAATAAAATGTGCGGTAATAAAATTAATGACGAAATAATCAACTTGGGTGTACAGGATGGAGGAGGTAGTGGAAGAATGGCAGCAGCAGTATTTAAAAGTCAGGAATTTTGCAGGGTAGAATTAAAAGATTTTGAGTTTGATGCCCAGTTTAATTTATCAAGTGTTACAGTATATTTTACAGGGGCTAATTTTAAAATTCCAGAAAAAGCTATCCTTACAAATACCAGTTTAAAACCAATAAAAAGCCAAATGGAACGTTGTACACCCGGATCGGTTGTTATATTTGATGAGGTTAAAGTTGATGGTCCCGATAAATTATTACGCACTATTCCGGGCATGAGTGTTTTGCTATATTGATTTTTATTGGCAGCTTTATTCTGGTTTAATCCGTTTGTACAGGTACTACTTTTCAGGAAAAAAAATGCCGGTAAAAATGCCGGCATAAAATATTGTATTAAAAAATGAATGGCAAAATATCGATTATTAAATTTGGATTTTGCTATAACTTTTTTATCAAAAATCGTTTGGTGATTTTTGTACCGTTCTGGTCATAAACATCAATCAGCATAAACGTATTGACAGTAATGCCTGTGATCAAATAAGAATAATCATACTCATTTTTATTTTTTGCAGTAGTCTCATCAGCCAAAAAAACTGTTGTCTGGCCTTCTTTGGTTAACCAAACTTTTTCAAGTCGGGCTGCCGAGCTGATATGGCCTGTTAAAATAAATTCGCCACTTGCGTTGGCAGTACCTTCAGGCAAAGTTGTGGTAATGGTGATATTGGAACTGGCGTTATCTTTTTTACAAGAAACAAACATCAACATGGCAACTGCGGCCATTAATAAAAAAGTAATTGATTTCATCATAGAATATTAAAAAGTGAAATAAAAATTTGAACTTGAAACAAATCTAGGTACTTTAAACGGCAATAGTTGTTTTTTATTGCCGGGAATAATAATTCAGTGAATACCAATACTTATAAGTAATAAATATTAACTTTTAATACAAACAAATTTTAAAAAGTGGCCAGATGGTGCAGAGGATTTAAAAAAAAAGTTGCCGGCGATATCACCGGCAACAGAATCAATTTAATTTGCAAAATTATTTACCTTTTGGGTAATGCTGCACTTTTTCATCAAACACTGTAATCTTTCCGTTTACAATTTTTGCATCATTCACTACAGACATGGAATCAGCTTTTCCTTTTTTGTCAACCCAGCTTTGTTTGTACCAAACAGTAACCCACTCGTCTTTTTTGTCTTTAGATATTACCGATTCCCAGTCCTGCATTTTTACATTTACACTAGCATAATTGGCCCAAGAAGATTCTAACATGCCAAGGATGCTGTCCTTTGGTAAAATTTGGTGATAATAATCGGTGCTGATATCTAATGTATCTCCAAAATAGCTGGCACATTCAGTAAAGTTTTTTGTTTCCCAGGCTTTTAACATTTTCAAAACCATTACAGCATTTTGTTGGCTGCCGGCCTGCCAATCCTTATAAGGCTTGTCTAATGTGTAAGGATATACCAGTTCTTCCATTTTGATGTCGGCCATTTTTGTGCTGTCTGCAGTTGTTGATTTTTCAGCACTGTTATTACAACTTATTGCAAACACAATACAACATGCATAAAAAATAATTTGTTTCATTAGTTTAGTTTTAGTTGATTAATAAATAAAAAGTAAGTTCGATAAGATAAAACCTAAATACTATAATTGCAAGTAAACATAAAAAATAAATAGCACTGATTTTTAATTCTCTGGTTTGATGGATAATTAAGACATTAATCTGCTAAATGGAATTCTAATATGTATTCCAATCGCTTGGTTGTTGAAAATCTTTTTTTCTTTTACAATTTGGTTGCTCAAATCAAAAAGCGAAATAAAAAACGCAACATTTAAAGCAGGCATTTTTTTACTGTTAATTAAAACAACGGGAACTCCAATTGTTGCATTTAAGATATTGAAATTGCCAAAATTTTGCTCAAGTAAAAAACTAAAACCTACATGCGAATTTGATGGAAAATAAACCAGGCGGCAATTTATTAAAGGCGTTAAGAAATTGGTATAAGTGCCAATATAAACTTGTTGTTTTTTAATGCCTGCCAGCTGCAAGGTATCGGTGCCACCCAGTAATTTATAATCGGTAATATTTATTTTTTCAAGATCAAAACTCAATATTGAATTATTGAATTGCAATGATGTGCTCACAGAAAAAAACAGCCTTCCAAATTTAGGGCTCTCCCATAAACGGGTATGGCTAAAATTTAAATTTAGCGGATACGGGTTTTTATGTTGGAGCGGCATACTAAATGTTGTTGCAATAATATAGCTGGCTGTAAATGCCGGTATGAATGCAGTGATGCTGGTATAATTGCTGCTGATTAATTTATAATTATTTGTGCTGGATAAGATATTGGCTTGTTGTTGCACAAATTTTTCTGTATAAATTTCATGCTGAGTTTTATTAAAATTTTCGAGCATAATTTTTTTTGCAATTACAATTTTTTGACTAGGTATTTCGGTAGAATCTATTGCGCTGATACTGCTGATAAAATCACTT
>JANPAP010000496.1:0-2995 GCA_031429975.1 Chitinophagaceae bacterium | reverse complement strand
TTTAAGATAATGATTGGTTTATGTAACCAATAATAAAGCTGGCAAGCAATCGTATAAGCCCCGTTTCACTTTGTGGATGGGGCTTTTGTTTGTTTAAAATCAGTTTAAAAAAAGAAGAATTTTTTTCGCTTATAAAGTTTTTGGGCTTTGTTTACCAAATCTAAAAATTCAGTTTCTGCAAAATTGGTTGCTGTAAAATTTTTAGTACATAAGTTTTTAATGGTTTTCCAACTTATTTTTTCTGCAAATTCCGATTCTTTTAATTTCATACTAAACAATACCACACAGGCTGCTTTTTTTACGGTTTCAACTGCATCTTTAAATAATTGGAATTGGTATTTACAATTATAATTTGAAACTAAAAGTTTAGACTGGCCAGGTAAACTATAATTGATCTTTACAGCAGCAATGTTGGCATCAACAACTACGCTGTCTTTGTTTGGGATGATTTCAAAAACTGCCATCAATGAATTTCCAGATCCTATTTCGCCCCCTTCCATTAATGAGCTGGTATCCGAAATAGATGTGCGGTCGTTATCATACCCAATTAAGCGGAATGATTGTATGTAAGCAGGATTAAATTTTACATTGATGAATACATTATCCGCAACCGTAAATAAAGTTTGAGTCAATTCCGAAACCAATACTTTTTCTGCCTCCTGCTCATTATCCAAATAGGCAAAATTGCCATTGCCAATTTGCGACAGTACATACAATTTCGAATCTTTATAATTGCCAATTCCAACACCCAGGCAGGTTAAATACACGCCACTTTTTTTCTGCTCTTCCACCATTTTTTTTAAATCTTCTTCTTTGTTGATACCAACATTAAAGTCACCATCGGCACCCAGCAATATCCGGTTGTTGCCTTCTTTAATAAAATGTTTTTTTGCAATTTTATAAGCCATCCTAATGCCGGCTTCACCGGGAGTTGGCCCATCTGCGGTTAATGAATTTATGGCTTTTATTAACGAATCTTTTTCATTGCCCGAAACAGATTCGGTAATAATGGTAACCTGTTCGCCATAAGTAATTATTGAAACACTGTCGATAGCCCTTAAATTTTTTATTAACAACCGGTATCCGGTTTTCAATAGTGGAAGTTTATTGGGCATGTCCATCGATCCGGAAACATCAATCAATAAAACTAAATGATTGGGCGGTAAGTGTTCGGTGTTTATTTTTCGGGCACTGATATTTAAAAATAGTAATTGATTGTTTTGATTCCAGGGGCAACTGGTAATAAATGATGTGCTGTTAAATACGCTGTCTTTTTTTGGTTCTTTAAAATGGAAGTTAAAATAATTCAACATCTCTTCAATTCTAACTGCGGCGGGGGGTACAGGCCCATCCATGTAATTAATAAAACGCCTTACATTACTGTAAGATGCCCGGTTAATGTTGGCCGAAAATGAAATTGCAGTTGCATTAGCAGTATTTAAAAATTCATTTTCAGTACCTGTTTTGTACGATTCATTCCAAACCGGTTTAATGCTTGTACTCTCTTTATTTTTTAAGGGCATTGATGAAAGATGGCTTTTTTTTGCAAAAACGGAAGACGGTAAAGATTTTAAAATAATGCTGTTAAATTCAGTAGATTTTAAAACCTTGATTACAGTTTCATATCCATCATAAGAAAATTTTAAACTGTCTGTTGTTGTAGTTGAATTAATAACAAACTCACCATGAACATCTGTACGGTAAATCTGTTTGGTTGATAGGGAGGTAATTTTTACATATTGCAGTTTTTCCCGTTGGTTATCGATAACAATTCCTTTTATTGAAAATTGAGAAAATGCTTTGGAGCAGGATAGGGAAAATAGTAATATTAAAAGATAGTTTTTCACTGATATGCGTTTCGTTTATGGGTTAGGAAATAGTTGCATAAAAAATGGTTTTAAATATGCAGTTTTAAAGTTAGTTTTTTCGTATGGAATATTCTAATAATTTCTTTTGTATATAAGCCGTTGAATCAGGTTGAATTATTTACAAAAATAATTTTATAAAAGGTTCCAATTTTTTTTAGAACCTTTTGTTTTATTGAATTTCTATCACTTCGCAATTTTTCATTTCTTTTCCATCAATGTCAAAACGGATCAAGGTTCTAACCTTGTGCCAGCCCTGTTTACCGGCTGCACCGGGATTCAAGTGCAGGCATTGTAGTTTTTCATCGTACATAATTTTTAAAATGTGTGAGTGGCCGCTGATAAAAAGTTGCGGCTGATGAATGAGGATTTCTTTTTTTGTTTCGGGATTGTATTTTGGGGGATATCCACCAATATGCCGGATCATTACTTTTACATCTTCACAATTAAAAACCAATTGCTCCGGAAATGTTTTTCTGATATCCGGCCCGTCAATATTTCCATACACGCCTTTTAAGGGCTTAAAATTTTTGAGTTTTTCAGCAATTTCATCTGTGCCAAAATCTCCACCATGCCATATCTCATCACAGTTTTTAAAATGCTCAAAAACGGCTTCGTCTAAAAAATGATGAGTGTCCGAAATAAGGCCAATCTTTGTCATTGAGGTAATTTAAAAAATGTAAATTTGTTTTTGCAATAGTACAATACAAAGTTATTCTATGCCATTTCACCGCAATTTTATTTATTATATTGATAAACGTAACTGGAAATATATTTTCCTGCTTGCCTCTCTGGATTTGTGTGTTAATTGAAATCCAATTGCAGCTGAGTCATTAATTATCCATTAACCAATTATCAATTAAGCCATGCCACATTATCATACACTGGGAAAAATCCCAGCTAAACGCCATACACAATTCCGCAAACCGGATGGGAGTTTATATGCCGAGCAATTGTTCAGCACCGAAGGTTTCAGCAACGATTATTCTTTGTTGTACCACCATTATCCTCCAACCCAAATTATTAAAACAGAGCCACAGCAGGATGTGAGTCCGGTAATAGCCGAAGAGAAAATGCTGCAGCACCGCAGCTTTGAGGGCTTTAATATAAAACCTGAAGATGATTTTTTA
>JANPAP010000495.1:0-3703 GCA_031429975.1 Chitinophagaceae bacterium | reverse complement strand
TGCCGCCGTACTCTGGTCCTGAAAAACATTATCGTTACCCTGGCAAAGTACAGTCGGTGTTACAATAAACTTTGCAATTGGTTTTACAAAAAATGCATTGAATTGCTGGCTGCTATCTTTAAAGCAACCTCCAGAAGAAGTAGCTTTAAGATTTATAGTATAATTTCCAATTGCGGCAAATACATGATTAGCATTAGATGTAGTTGCAGCAGGGCTGCCATCACCAAAACTCCATGAATAAGTGAGTGAAGTTCCATCGGCTACCGTGGAATTATTGATAAAGCTGGCGTTGCCACCGGGCATACATACCGAGGCAGGCATTGCAAAAGCAGCTACTGGTATGGCATTTACAATAATCGTTCTTTTTGCTGTATCACTAATACAACCATCTAAACTGGTTGTAATTAATTTAACGATGTAGTTACCAAAGTTTCCATACAATTTATTAAAAGCTGCATTATTATTTTTTGGTTGGATATCTCCATCTGCAAAATCCCATTTCCAGGAAACAATACTTCCTATAGAGATGGTTGAATTGTCGGTAACTAATGCCTGTTGCCCTAAACAAATACTATTATTTATACTAAAGGTTGAAACGGGTTTTGGATTTACTTTAATGGTTTGTGTAATAGTTGTAACACAATTTCCAGTAGATGTAAATGTATAGGTGATAGTATGTGTTCCAGCGCCTGCTATTGATGGACTGAAGTTTCCGGCTGCATCTACTCCGGGCCCACTGTAAATACCTGTTCCGGTAACTGCATTGGTTACGGTTGCTGTAGCCACGTTAATTGTTCCAACAACACTTTGACAAACCGCTGCTAATGCCGGATAATTTAGTGCCGGAGTTACACTAAATGTTTTATTGATTATGCTTGAGTCAACACATCCATTGCTATTTGTTACCACAACTTTTACGGTATACAAACCTGTATTGGTATAATTGTGCGATGGGTTTTGTAAAGATGAAATATTGTTAGCTCCACTTGTTATGTCTCCAAAATTCCATGCATATGTCTGACTAGCACTCATTGAACCTGTATAAGTAAATGCCGCCAATCCTGTAGTTGGCAAACAGGCAACTGTTGGATAAGTAAATAATGCTGCAGGTTTTGGATACACCAAAATCGTTTGTGTAATTGAATCCACACAATTACCAGAAGCGGTAAAAATATATTTTATCGTATGCGTTCCTGCACCTGCTATAGAAGGACTAAAAGCTCCTGCAGCAGTAGTTCCCGAACCGCTATAAACTCCAGTGCCTGTTGCGCCATTGGTAACAGTTGCAGTTGCCACACTTACAGTTCCAATTACACTTTGGCAAACTGCTGCTAATGCCGGATATGCTAATGCAGGTTTTACATTAAATGTATTGGTTACTATCGAATCTACTTTACAACCATTGGTAGTAGTTACAGTAAGCTTAATGGTAAACGGACCTGTTGGATAATTATGTGTTGGATTTGCATTTGTTGATGCATTGGCAGCACCACTTGCCGGGTGACCAAAATCCCATAAATATGTTTGGCCTGTAATGGCAGTGCCAGTATAATTAAAATTTACCAGTCCGCTTGGAGGCAAACAACCTGCGCCAACAATTGCAAAAGCGGCACTGGGCTTTGGATACACCAAAATTGTTTGTGTAATTGAATCAATACAATTTCCGGTGGCTGTAAAAATATATTTTATGGTATGTGTTCCAGCACCAGCAACAGTTGGGTTAAAACTTCCAGTAGCATTGGTTCCAGGGCCACTGTAAACGCCAGTGCCAATTCCTCCATTTGTTACGGTGGCTGTTGCAATATTTATTGGTGCCACTGCATTTTCGCAAACCGCAGTTAGTGCCGGATAAGTTAAAGCAGGAATAAAATTAAATGTAGCAATTACAGTTGTATCCTTTGTACATCCATTTGCTGTTGCGGCAGAATAGGTTAATGTATAAGTACCCGAACTTGCGTAAGTATGTGTAGGATTTGACAAGGTAGAAGTATTGTTAACTCCACTTACAGGGTCGCCAAAGTTCCACAAATGATTTGCAATTGGTAAGCCATCTGGAGAATACGCAGTTGAATTAAATTGAACCAATCCATTTGCAGGTAAACATCCGGTTGGAGTACTAAAAGTTGGTATCGGGGGAGTTGAAACCGTTATAGATCTACCTGCTGTATCTCCCTGACAAGAGGAGCCCATACTAATACTATGCCTTACCCAAAAAGTTCCGGTTGTTGCATAAGTATGGGTTACTGGGTTTCCATTATTAACTGTTTGAATGGTTCCATCTCCAAAATCCCAATAAGCACTGCCAATGGGAGCTGCGCCTGTATAAGTACTGCTATCAGTAAATGTAATGGGTATACCAAAGCAAACCGGGTTGGCAGAAACCTTAAATCCTGAAATAGGTGCTGCAGAAATCGAAACGGGTTTCGTAGTGTCTCCAACACAACCTTCCGTTGAAATTACTTTCAGATTTACATTTTTAATACCTGGAGCAAGAAATAATTTGGAAGTATTTTGCGAATAACTATTTGATAAATCCGGAAAAGTCCAAATCCATTTATTTATAGAAAACCCATTGATTGAAATTGCAGGAGATGTAAAATAAACGGTATCTAAAACACAACCAGTAGATGAGATGGTAAAATCAAAATTTGGCCTGCCTTTTACCGTTATATAATAATAAACCTCTTCGGTATTATTACAATTTTCAACAGTAATATGAGTTGCCAATATGGGTATTTTAAAATATCCGGTATCCTGAAAAGTATAGGTACCGGGTAATTCAAATTTTAAATACGTAATACCATTGTATATAGTAGTGCCAACAGGAGTTGGAGAATTATCTATCACATCGGTATTGGGTGATAGGCCACCACCAACCTGACTCAACCTCCAAATTAATTTAGTAGGCGGTGTAGGATAGCCTAAAAGCACCGAAAGTTTAACGGGTGTTTTGGTACAAGTAAAAGGGTGTTGTGAAACTGTTCCGGAAGAATCGCTGGAATTAAATATTGAACCAACGGCACTTAGGTTATTAATTAAAGTTCCGGCATTGTAACCATAACTTTCTACACTTCCCAAACCATAGGTAACTGCAGTAAATGCCGAGTCGCTTTGAGCTACAGCCTGTGCCTGTGCAGAACTCCATCTTTTTACAACAACAGAATAACCTGGTAAATTAGGATGTAAATAGCTGTGTGAAAATGCTGCAGAACCATCAATTCTTAATGAGCTAACTCCAGCAGTTGGTATAACAAGGGTTAAATAATTTACAGTAATACCCTCTCTGTTATTTCGATAAAATCCTACTCTTTTAATACCCTGTTCAATTGGGCTGAGGTACATCATTTCCGGATCACCCACACCGCCACCGCCTTGGCAGGTAGAACCTCCCGTCATGAACTGTGCTAGCATAATCGGTTTATCCGCTATAATATAGTCGGCAGTATTTGTTTCAAATGTATAAACATTGTTTACAAAACTACTTAAGGGAATAGCAACTCCATTTCTTTTAACTATGGTAGTAGCATCCTTCCGAGCAATTTTATAAATATTTATCATGGGGGAAGATGCTGTAACCGAATTTGAGGTAGGTGCAGTAAGGTATCTTTTACCCCATGCTTGTGTTGGAAAACATTGCTGGTTATCATTATCACCACCACCACTTCCGCAGGCACCTGGATTAGCAGTTCGGCTGCTTCCAGCA
>JANPAP010000494.1:0-5270 GCA_031429975.1 Chitinophagaceae bacterium | reverse complement strand
ACCGGTTCTATAGTTGGTATTGCCTATATCACCGAATTGTTTATTGCCTGGTACGGACAAAATCCTTACGAGTGGTACGCATTCAGCCAGAACAGGGTAAATATCTGGAGCCCGTATGGATGGAGTTATTGGTTGATGATGTTCTGTAATGTGGTATCTCCTCAGGTATTTTGGTTTAAAAAATTAAGAAGAAATATCGCATTCACTTTCTTCATGAGTATTATTGTAAATATTGGTATGTGGTATGAGCGTTTTGTAATTATCGTTACCTCTACATATAGAGATTATTTGCCATCATCCTGGAGTACCTATTACAGTCCTACAACTTGGGAGATTGGATTCTATCTGGGTACATTCGGATTGTTCTTTACCTGTTTCTTCCTTTTTGCAAAATACTTCCCGGTAATTGCGGTTGCCGAGATCAAGAGTATTTTAAAAACAACCGGAGAAAGTTATAAACGTAAGATGACCGATTTGGAAAAAGCGGATTCGGATAAGTTTTATATTGATGAAGTTGAACATGCGCACTAAGCATTTTAAATTTTTGAATTTTAAATTTTGAATTAATATGGCTGGAGGAATAAAAAAATTTGTTGTAGGATGCTTTGATGACGAAGCAGTGCTGTTTCCGGCAGTAAAAAATGTACGCCGTGCTGGTTATAAACTACACGATGTGTATACGCCATTTCCGGTACATGGTCTGGATCATGCAATGGGAATAAGAGAAACCAGTTTACATACTGCAGGATTTATTTATGGCATTACAGGAACTACCACAGCGCTTTCGGGCATTGGTTGGATTTTTACAAAAGACTGGCCAATGAATATTGGTGGTAAACCACACTTTGCATTACCAGCGTGGATCCCTATTACATTCGAGTTAACCGTTTTATTTGCAGCGGTAGGAATGGTACTTACTTTTTGTTATTTATGTCAACTATCTCCCTTTATTAAAAAACATCATTTTCATGCAAGAGCAACCGATGATTTATTTGTAATGGTTATAGAGTGTACCGAAAAAACAAATGAAGAAGAAGTAAAAGCATTTTTGCAAACTGCAGGTGCATCCGAAATTAATGTACAACATGCTGAAACCGGTTGGTGGCTTGGCCGCTACGACAGAGAGCAAAAATTGTACAGAGAATTAGAAAAAGGATATTAATTGAAATTATTAAACCCGCCTGTACTGATTAACAGCAGGCAGATAAATTGATACATGAAACGAATTAATTTTTTAATCGCCATTTTAACTGTAGCAATTGTTACCGCTATCAGCAGTTGTGATAGTAATAAACAAAAGCCGGGTAAGATATATATTCCAGATATGACTTACAGCCGTGCAGTAGAATCTTATGCACTTCTGGATTCTGCAGTATTTACAGATAATCCGGATCATTTGGGAAAAGAAATTTTTTATAACCGTAAACCTGTATTAGGAACGATTGCTTTTAATGATTCGTTTCGTTCCTATACTTTACCAAACGATTCGGCAGGATATGCTTTAAGTGCTGGCGTTAAAAATCCTTTGGGCGATTTTTTAAATGGCAAGGATAGTAAAGAAGCAGGAAGATTATTTAATATTAATTGCGCAATTTGTCATGGTGCCGATGGTAAAGCGGATGGACCATTAGCAACCAGTGGTAAAATTGGCGGTGTAGCAAATTTAACTACCGAAGCCTATATAAAAATGGCTGACGGTACCATGTTTCATTCCATTTATTATGGTAAAAATAATATGGGAAGCTATGCATCTCAATTGAGCAGAAAGCAACGCTGGATGATTGTACAATACATCAGAACATTGCAGCCAAAAGCAACAGCAATTGCTGCAGCAATAAAATCAGACAGTACAACAGCAAAATAAAAATATTCACACAAAAGAAAGATTAGATGAATAATACATTCGAATTACCGGGCAGTTATAAAAAATGGACGTTGGGTCTTATTGGTGCCGGTATTATTGCTTTGCTATACGGATTGATTGCTTTCCATCCGTTTGCTCATACAGCGCATGGTGAAATTGCTGACGGCACCCGTTTTTGGGCAGTGTTATTACAAAACTGCAGTTTTTGGTTACTGGTAGTAAATGCAAGTATGTTTTTTATCGGAGTTACTACTTTGGCGTTAGGTGGATGGCAGGTTGCATTAAGGCGTGTTCCAGAAGCTATATCAAGCGTAGTACCGGTTTTAGGACTTATAACCTTTTTAGTTTTGATGGTAATTGTTTGGGGTGGACACGACGATATTTATCATTGGGTAAATAAAGAAACCGTTGCCCATGATAAAATATTAAATGGAAAAAAAGGATTTTTAAACCCGGTATTCTTTTCTGTATTCAGTGCATTCACCATTTTTATTTGGTGGATCTTGGGTAAAAAAATGCGTTCCTTAAGTTTAGAAAGCGATACCGCCGGAACCATGGATTTTGAAACCGGCGATAAATGGATCAAGAAAAATGTTTTGTACGCTTCTTTATTTATTGTATTCTTTGGCTTAACCGTTGGCTCTACTATTCCCTGGTTATGGTTGATGAGTATTGATGCCCATTGGTATAGTACCATGTTTAGCTGGTATACTTTTGCAAGCTCATTTGTATCGGGTATGTCGTTAATTGCTTTGTTTACAGTGTTTTTAAAAAACCGTGGACAATTGGAATATGTTACCGAAGAGCATATTCATGATATTGGTAAATTTATGTTTGCCTTTTCTGTATTTTGGACCTACTTATGGTTTAGCCAGTATATGTTAATCTGGTATGCAAATATTCCTGAAGAAACGGGGTATTTCAAGATCAGGGTTCAGGGACCATTCCGCACAATTTTCTTTGTTAACTTGATATTGAATTTTGTTTGCCCGTTATTAATTTTAATGAAGAAAAGTTCAAAAAGAAATTATACGCTTTTAACTTTTATGGCATTGTTAATCATTTTTGGACACTGGATAGATTTTTGGCAAATGGTAATGCCGGGTACATTAAAAGATAAAGCAAAGTTGATGCCTTTTGAATTTGGTATTGCTGCTTTATTTATCGGAATTATTATGTGGAGGGTTGGTGCCTATTTTACCAAACATCCGCTAACAGCAAAAAACCATCCGTTCCTGAAAGAGAGTATGATTCATCATACCTAATTGTAGAAAGGATTTAAATAAGTAGAAAGAAATTTAAAATTATTTGTACCGATACTTAGGGGTAAAACACAAATCGGTTAAACAAATAAGCAACTTAATAATTACTGTAAATAATTTTACATCATGACCGAAATTTTGTTGATAGCGATTGTACTAATGATTTTTGTTGTCATTTTCCAGATTGCAAAAGCAAGCGAATATGTAAGTGTTTTAAAGGGAGAGGAAAAAGCACGTAAACAAAATAATAAGATCAATGCTTTTTTGTTGATTGCATTTTTAATATTGGGCTTAATAGGTTGCTGGTGGTGCAATGATTTGTATTATGGCAAAACCCTATTTCCACAGGGTGCCGCTTCTGATATTGGCGAAAAGATTGACCTGATGTTATATATTACTATTGGTGTAACAGGAGTGGTTTTTGTACTTACGCAAGTATTGTTATTTTGGTTTGCATTTAAATATCAGGAAAGGGATGGCCAAAAAGCTTATTACTTTCCACACAATACAAAATTGGAGTTAATCTGGACTACAGTACCTGCTATCTTCCTTACAGTGTTAGTTGTTTTTGGTTTAAAGTATTGGTTTAAATTAACGGGTGAAGCACCCAAAGATTCAATCATTGTAGAAGTTACCGGCCACCAGTTTGGATGGGAATTTCGTTATCCGGGAGCTGATAATATTTTAGGAAAAAAAGATTACAAACTTACAAAAGGTGCCAATAGTTTGGGCGTTGATTTTAATGATGTAGCCAGTCACGATGATATTCATGTAGGTGGTACCATGCACTTGCCGGTAGGTATACCAGTAAAGTTTATTATCAATGCACAGGATGTAATTCATGATGTGGGTCTTTCACACTTCAGGTTAAAGATGGATGCCGTTCCGGGTATTCCAACCACCATGTGGTTTACACCTTTATACACAACTGAGCAAATGAAGGTTCGTTCTAAAAATCCAAATTTTGTTTACGAACTCAGTTGCGATCAAATGTGTGGTAAAGGCCACTTCTCTATGAGGGGCGTTATCATTGTAGAAAGTGAAGCAGATTATAAAAAATGGCTTTCAACTTTAAAGCCTGAAATGTATACAATATATCCAGACAGGGCACCGGCAACAGCAGATACTTCTGCAAAGGTAGTTGCGCCTATCGCTGCGGTTGTGGTTGCAAAATAAATAAAATTGGTTATCGAAAAATAGTATAAAATGAGTCACACAGAATCAATTCAACATTCAGATGTTCATGCACACGAAGCTCATCACGAGCATCATCATCATGAAACATTTATTTCTAAATATGTATTCAGCCAGGATCATAAAATGATTGCCAAACAGTTTTTAATAACTGGTATGATCTGGGCAATTATTGGTGGATTTTTTTCTGTATTATTTCGGTTACAATTAGGATACCCCGAATCAACTTTCCCTTGGTTGGAAGATTTGTTGGGCCATTGGGCCAAGGGTGGAAAATTGCAACCTGAATTTTATTATGCCTTGGTAACTATGCATGGTACCATTTTGGTATTCTTTGTATTAACTGCCGGCTTAAGCGGAACCTTTGCTAACTTTTTAATTCCATTACAAATTGGTGCAAGAGATATGGCTTCGCCGATGTTGAATATGTTGAGCTATTGGTTTTTCTTTTTGGCTTCTATCATTATGTTCTCTTCGCTGTTTGTTCAAACCGGACCAGCAAGTGGTGGGTGGACAATTTATCCGCCATTAAGTGCCTTGGGTGATGCATCCTCTGGTTCAAAAATAGGGATGGATTTGTGGTTGGTGAGTATGGCTATGTTTATTGTAAGTTCTTTATTGGGAGGTTTAAATTATATCACAACCATCCTTAACATGCGAACAAAAGGTATGAGCATGACAAGGTTACCACTAACTATTTGGGCATTATTTTTTACTGCAGTTTTAGGCGTTTTATCATTCCCTGTTTTATTATCAGGTGCTATATTATTATTGTTCGATCGTAACCTGGGTACTAGTTTCTTCTTGAGTGATATTGTTGTTAATGGTAAAATTTTACCAAACGAAGGGGGTAGCGCCATTTTGTTCCAGCATCTGTTCTGGTTTTTGGGTCATCCAGAAGTTTATATTATTTTATTACCAGCAATGGATAAAATCTCGGAAGACATACC
>JANPAP010000493.1:0-1553 GCA_031429975.1 Chitinophagaceae bacterium | reverse complement strand
AGATATTTTTTTAATGGCAATTGAAAAAGAATTAAAATCCTAAAGAACTTATAACTTATTACTTAAAACTAATAGTGTCCTAAACGTTTTAAAAGTAAAACTAAATTATTGATTCCATTAGCGTTGATGTTCATTTGTTCTGGTTTTTAAAAAAGAACCCCCTGTATATTTATTTTATCATTATAGGGTTCTGGTTCTTCAAATGGTTTATCGAGCCAAAGCAAGAGATTTATTTTAACAAATATATTGAGCCTTATAAACGCAACGAGGTTAGATAAGTGCCATTTAAATTTAGCAGTAGCCTTCAGTGCTTTTAAAATAAGTATCGTTATTAATGCTGTCCATATTTGTATCAACACAGCATTTTCAGAAGTTCCTATAAAGGATTTAATGTGCAGCAATTGTTTTATTTCTCTGAAAAATATTTCTACCTGCCATCTGCTTTTATATAGTTCTGCAATTGTATTGGCCACCCAATTCATTTGGTTGGTGATAACTTCTATCGTTTGTTTATTTACATCATCCCATATGGCTATCCGGCGTAATTGACCAGGGTATTTTTGTTTTGAACCATCGTTTTTAAGCTCAATAATCTCGTCTTTTAAAAGCTGTGGGTGCCTGTTGTCGGGCAGTTTATTTTCTTTTATAACACGGTATTGAATGTTTTCTTTGTGCCGTACAACAAAGAAAACACCCTTGCTGTCCCAAACATTGAGCAAAGTAAAATCGTTGTAAAACCTATCGGCAACTATAACGCTTCCTTTTAGTAATGGAATGTTGTAAGCTCCTTTATTATCAGCAGTTTTACCGTTTGTGATATTTACGTATGCTGGCAGGTTCCCATCATAATCAAGCAGGGTGTGCATCTTTACTGCCCCTTTGGCTGTTTTATATTTTGCCCAATCAAATAAGCTCAGGCATAAGCTGATCGTGGTAGCATCCAATAAAAATATTTTAGACTTGATGCGGAACTTTACCTGTTTAAATCCGGCATGCTGTCCTAAACTATTGAGCAGTTCGTAATAATAATCCCTGAACAACTCCCAATTGCGATGTTTATTCTGATAGCTGATGGTGGATTTTGAGGGGGCCTTGTTTATTCCCAAATGATTAAGATTGCCTGTTGCAGAACGTAAGCCGTTGCTGATGTCTCTTACTGATTGGCTTTTGGCAAATTGGCAAAACAGCATGGATACCAGATGTGTCCAGCTATTGTAGCCTTTCTGGTGTTTGTCTGTTTGCTTAACGCAAACTAGTTTTGAGAATTTTGTTCTATCGAGTTTACCAATGATTTGAGCAAACAATGTTAAATTTGACATCGGAGAATTGTTTTTTTGTTGTGCAACTCAAAAGTAATTTGAGATACTTAAAACAGTTCTCCTTTTTTAATTTATTTAGGACGCCATTGCTTGTAAATAAAAAATGGTTCAACAGATTCTGCTTATAAATTTGCATTCATACAATATTTCAAATTCAAAAAATGAAGAAAGTATTTCTTGCAATTGTTATAAGTTTTTCCTCGTTATTAATACATGCACAAATCACCGGCAAAC
>JANPAP010000492.1:0-3628 GCA_031429975.1 Chitinophagaceae bacterium | reverse complement strand
AATGATGCTGATGTGGAAGATAAAAAGTTTAGTAAAGAAATGAAGCACCGCTCCCTCTTTGAGGAGAAGGAGCCCCACCCAACCTCCCCGAAGGGGAGGAGCAAGGCAAGAGCATGATGAGGAAAAACGAAAATATTTTTGAATACTGAAAATGAAATGATGCTGATGTGGAAGATAAAAAGTTTAGTAAAGAAATGAAGCACCGCTCCCTCTCCTTCGGAGAGGGAGAAGGAGGGTGAGGTCAAAAGAAAAGTTGAATAAATAAACAATGCTGCTTTGTAAAAAAAAAGATAAATTATAAAACAAAATCCCGGCCTCCCTCTCCTTTGGAGAGGGAACGAGGGTGAGGCTAAATGACACTACACGAATTAAACTTACTATCAAAAGAACAACTCAAAGCAGCGCTGTTTAATTGCTGCGGTTCTAAAAACTGGGTAGAGAAAATGCTGCCATTTTTTCCTGCCGATGATATGGTAGAGCTGATAAATGATGCAGAAGATTTGTGGTACGATTGCGATGAATCTGATTGGCTGGAAGCATTTACACATCATCCAAAAATTGGCGATGTAGCATCCTTAACAAAAAAATTTGCAGACACTGCCCAATGGGCTTCTGGCGAGCAGAGTGCTGTAAACACTGCATCACAGCAAACAATTGAAGCATTGGCAAAAGGCAATGCCGATTATGAAAATAAATTCGGATTTATATTTATTGTTTGCGCCACCGGAAAATCGGCTGAAGAAATGTTGCAGTTATTGATGGAACGATTGCCCAATTCTAGAGATGAAGAAATACAGATTGCCATGGATGAACAAAATAAAATTACCCAATTACGATTACAAAAATTATTAGTATGAGCCAAATCACAACCCATGTTTTAGATACCAGTATCGGCAAACCTGCCTACGGTATCACCATAAAATTATTTGAATTTATCGGCGACCAATGGATTGAAAAAGCCAGCGGCATTACAAACAAAGATGGACGGATAGGAAATCTAATTCCAGCAAATGATACCCTTACATTTGGTACTTATAAAATGGTTTTTGATACAAAGCATTATTTTGAAGCACATAAAATTGAAGTGTTTTATCCATCAGTAGAAATTATTTTTAATCTGCACAGCATCGAACATTATCATATTCCCTTACTATTAAACCCCTTTGGCTACAGTACTTACAGGGGATCATAAGAAGTCAAAAGGTAAAAGTCAAAACCCAAAACTTAAAACCTAAAACTTATAACTTACAACTTAAAACCTAAAACTTACAACTCATATCATGAACCTTAGCATTTCAGATTCCGACAAAAACGAATTACTCGATCAATTACAAACTGCCAATTTAAAATTCCAAAAAACATATCCCGGCGATAAGCCCGACCGCCAGCCGGTGCATACTGTTTATGGTGGTGCCAATTTATTTAAGAGCGATACCACGGTAAAAATGGGAGAGATTGCATTGCGGAGTATCAACACCCATGCACCCAATTTTGTAGTGCTGGCAAAACTGCTAAAACTGGAAGGGCACGAACATTTACCCAATTTAGAAAAAGATATTGAAGCACTAACGGTAAAGCTGAGCCGAATGACGGAAGAAGAGCGTAAGTCAGAAGCAGCTTGGCTTTCCTACTCGGTGTACAATAAAATAATCGCCAAATTGCAACGGGAAGCGGTAGAAGATTTTCGCATTGATTTTGAAGATGGCTTTGGCAACCGCCCCAACGATGAAGAAGATGCCACCGCAGTAAATGCCGCCAACGAACTGGCATTGGGCATGCAAAACAAAACCATCTCGCCATTTATCGGCATCCGCATAAAACCATTTACCGAAGATTTAAAGGCAAGAGGCATACGCACCATGGATATTTTTCTAACCACCTTATTAGAAAAAACAAATGGACAATTGCCCGAAAATTTTGTAGTGATGTTGCCCAAAGTTACCATTCCCGAACAGGTAATAACCATGGTAAAATTTATGGAAATTATTGAAGCAAAATTTAAATTGACACCCGGCACTTTAAAAATGGAAACCATGGTGGAGGCCACACAAATCATCATGGATGAAGAAGGCCGCAATCCGCTCATGCGTATCGTACGGGCTGGTGAAGGCCGCCTCATCAACGCACATTTTGGCACGTATGATTATACCGCCAGTTGTGGCATCACAGCAAGATACCAAACCATGGGGCACAGCGTTTGCGATTTTGCACATCACATGACCAAGGTTGCACTGGCACATACCGGCATCTTCCTCAGCGATGGCGCCACCAACGTAATGCCCGTTGCTCCACACCGTGGCGAAAATTTAAGTTTCGATCAGCAAAACGAAAACCGTGAAAGCGTTCACAATGCATGGCGTATCGGTTTTAACCATAGCACCCATTCGCTTATTAATGGTTTGTACCAGGGCTGGGATTTAAATCCGGCGCAGTTGCCAATGCGGTATGCAGCCACATATAATTTCTTTTTAAGCAGTTACAGCGATGCTGTTTTTCGTTTAAAAACATTTGTTGAAAGAGCCGCCATCAGCACTCTTACCGGCGATATTTTTGATGATGCCGCCACCGGACAAGGCCTGTTAAATTTCTTTTTAAAAGCCATCAACTGCGGCGCCATCACCGAAGAAGAAGCCACCGTTACCGGCCTCAGCATCGACGAAATCCGCAGCCGTTCATTCTTCCGTATTCTGGAGGGAAGAAGGAATAAGAAATAATGGATAATTAAAAAATGGAAAATTGATAATGATGGTGCCAGTAATTTTTATGAACCCAGCTGTAAACCTTTGTGCAGCTGCATTGGCGTCGCACTCTTGTGCGATATGTCTTTATTGGGATTTTATTACAACCTTGATTGTCTGAACTATGATTTAATGGATTTATTGGATTGTATGATTAATAAAATGTAATCCTTTTAATCATGTCAATCCACCCAAATCTTTGTTCAGACAATTGAAGCATCGTTGAATCAATCACTAACTATCGGAACACTTACACTGAAATATCATCATTTAGCTTTTATCGAAGCAGATAATAATGAACGCTGTCCCGGCGGTGGTTTTCGCCAGTGAAATTTGTAAATTATAAAACAGCCAGTGGCGAAACCCCGACGCTTACTGCATCCATAATTATAAAGTATTAATTTCAATATTGAGAGTATTTAGATTTGCAGTATGGTTTACTGAATTTTCAAGTTCTCTTATTCGTCGGGGTTTCACGAATGGAGCGTTTGATTTTAGTGTATCTTTTGTGAAACTGCCGTGACAATTAAAGGGCGGGTCAGCCCGAACACAAATCCACACTGTGAAACTCGTCTGAGAAAAAACATCGAAGGAATAAAAAATTATGTTTAAATAATGTAGCATATCTTGGTGTTAGCGGTCAGGCTATAATGACCGTAGATTCTAATAAGCTAAATAAGACAGTAATGTTAAACAGAAGTTTTGCGCCCTTTCCAATTTTGGCAACTGAAAGACTTACTCTCAGGCAATTAGTAATTGATGACGAACAAGAAATTTTTACTTTGCGTTCTGACAGTGAAATAAATAAATATCTTGACAGGCAACTAAGCGATACTATTGATGATGCAAGAAATTTCATAAATAAGATTAATGAGAATATTAATAAAAAC
>JANPAP010000491.1:0-3875 GCA_031429975.1 Chitinophagaceae bacterium | reverse complement strand
TTTTTTATTAATTACTACCTACCACCATAAATACAAACTCTTCCATTTTCTTAATCTGTTGAACCCTGTCTAACTTTTTTAAATTATTATTCGCAGGTGTTTTTATTTTATAGGAAGCACTGTCATTATTTTTTAAGCTATTCAGCAGTTTAAAAATGTTTCTCGACTTCGTAGCATACACAACCCCATCGGCCTTCGAATCTTTTGCGGTAATAACACCAATAATTTCGCCATCGTTATTAATTACAGGGCCACCGCTATTTCCAGGGTTAGCCGATACGGTTAACTGGTAAGCAGTTGAATCGCCATCACTACCCGATTTGGCACTTACATATCCTTCGCCATAAACAATTTCATTTCGTGGAAATCCTAAAGTAAAAAACTGTTCACCCAAATCTGAATTAGCCCTTTTAATTGTGAAGGGTAAATTTGTAATTGCTTTATAAGCCGTATCGGTAATTTTTATAATTGCCAAATCAACCGACTCGTCCATATAAATACTGTTGGCACTAAAGTATTCACCTTTTTTGTTTTCAACATAAATGTTTTTCATTTTGCTGATAACATGGGCGTTTGTAATGATGTAACCTTTGCCATCAATTAAAAAACCGGTTGCTCTAAAGTCAACTTTTACTTCAGGTTTTGACAGCGTACTTGAATTGGTTGATTTTAATTTGTTTACCTCTCTGGCAGTTTGATTTATTTTATCAACCAATACACTGTAATTTTCATTACTGTATTTTTTATTGTAATTAATCATCAGCCCGGAAGTAAGCAAAGAGATGAAACCGGCGATGGATGCTGCTACTGCAATATTGCGTTTGTATTTATTCCAAAGACTAACAACTTTTGATTTGCCATGAAGTTTAGGTACAGCAGTAATTCCTTGAGCAGCTAACTGGGTTTCAATTTCTGAAAGGCTGTGTTTATAAGTTTTTATTTCAGCAAATTTATTAATGCCATTTAAAAAATAAGTATGCTCTACAACAGCCTGATCAACCTCAGGATTGTTCATTCTTACTTCTTCAAAAAAAGCTTTTTCCTGTGGCGTCATTTCGCCATTCAGGTATTTTTCCACCGCCTCTATAAGTATAATATCATCCATTACTTATGCATTTTTATATTGAGAAAAAAACAATTTCTTTAATCTTACCAAGCACTTATATTTTTGTGTTTTGGCATTATCAGCATTCGTGTATCCAAACTCTCCCGCTATTTCCTGCATACTTTTCTTTTGCAAATAGTAAGCATCTAATAAACTTTTACAAGGCTCTCCAATTTTTTGCATGGCCTGTTCCATCAATAAAAAATCAGCATTCCTTTTTTCGTGTTCCTCTATTTCTTCTTCAACCGGTATCAATTCTTCAAGCCCATCCATTTTCGAACTGAACTTACTCAGTTGTTGTAATCGTTTAAGCCATAAACGCCTGCAAATTGAATAAATATAAGTTCTGAGTTGGCAGGTTAAAGAAAAATTTATGTCTTTCGATTTTTCAAATAAAACAACCATTGCTTCCTGAAATATATCCCGGGCTTCATCAACCGAACCAGTATTATTAATTATAAATGATTGAATAATCTGGTAGTTATCACGATAAATTAATTCAATAGATGATTTATCGCTTAACGCTAGCCCTTTCAGTAATAATTGATCTTGTTCAATTGTACTCACCTGTCTTGTATTTATACGTTTATAGCTGCAATAGTAACCCAAAACCTTTAAAAAAATAATTTTTAATTAGTTGGGTTACTTTTTTTTAAACGCTGTATTAACTAACATACATAACAAACTAAAAATCTCAAAAAAATGAAAAAATTATTAGCATTTGCAGTAGTAGCCTTATCTTTTACAGCTTGTAATGATGCAGCTAAAACAACTGAAACAACTGTTGACACAACTTTGATTAAGCAAACAGATACAGTACCTGTAGTTACAACAACAACAACTACTACTACAGTTGATACACTTAGCAAAGTGGATTCTACAAAAAAGTAATCATCTAAACCGGTAAGGTTGCTTGTAATAAATGCCGGATTGATATAAATTTTTTACAATGGCAAGCAATCGTTAAAGTCGCATCTAATCTTAGATGCGACTTTTTTAATGAATTGATATTTCAACAGTATTGAAGTTTTGTTTGAAATAATTCAACCTTAATTATGATAATTTAGAAATTATTATTGGTTAATTAAATTTTGTTTCATACTTTCAATTATCAATGACAAAATTCTCAACATTTACCTGGTTCTTTTTTAGCAGCTATTATTTTAGCAGCCAGGGAGTCTTTTGTTAATTATCAAAAAAAATTATTTAACATACAAAGATTCCCGGCTAAAAAGCCCGGGAATTTTTTTTTGCTTTAAAGCAATCAAAACGGCCAATTTATGAGCAATGAATTATTACAGCCAAAAAATAAAATAAAGGTGAGTATCCAAGGTTTTGAAGGTTGCTTTCACCAGGAAGCCGCTCAAAAATATTTTGGTTTTATGCCCGAAGTGGTTTGTTGTTCCAGCTTTAGAGAATTGGTAAAAATTACGGAGCATAAAAATGAAGTGGATGCCGGAGTAATGGCAATCGAAAATTCTATAGTCGGAAGTATTTTGCCAAATTATAATTTGCTTCAAAAAAGTAATCTTAAAATTGTTGGGGAAATATACCTGCATATCAAACAAAATTTATTGGTAAATCCCGGCGTACAGTTAAGTGATATTAAAGAAGTGCATTCTCATCCAATGGCTTTACAACAGTGTTTTGATTTTCTGGATCAGCATAATTGGAAACTTGTTGAAACAGAAGACACAGCCTTAAGTGCCAAGCATATTCAAAAGCACCGGAGTAAACATATTGCTGCTATTGCCAGTAAAACAGCAGCAGCCATTTATAAATTGGATACGATTGCGCCTAATATTCATACTCTTAAAAAAAATTATACCCGGTTTTTAATTCTACAACAGGAAGCTGTATTATCAGATTTTAAAGGGGTAAATAAAGCGACTATTAATTTTCATACCGACCACTCAAAAGGCAGTTTGGCAAAGGTTTTAACGCTTATTGCAGATGCTGGAATTAATTTAAGCAAGTTGCAATCTTTACCAATACCTGGTAGTGATTTTAAATATTCTTTTCATGCAGATATGGAGTTTGAATCGATTGATCAATTGAATAAAGCATTGAAAAATATTAAAGCAAAAACCGAAGGGTTAAAAGTTTTAGGCATTTACAAAAATGGTAGAAGCACTATTTAAAAAAATAAATTGAAAAATATTTAAGCCATTGAATATGATAAAAAATTCTGAGTCAACACTACATTCATTGCAAGCTTCAAAACGATTGGAGGGTATTGGAGAATATTATTTTTCTCAAAAACTACGGGAAATTGATACACTTAATAAACAGGGTAAAAATATTATTAGCCTTGGCATTGGAAGTCCGGATATGCCTCCACATCCGGAGGTGATAAAAGTATTGCAGGAGGAGAGCGCTAAACCCAATGTACATGCTTATCAGTCTTATAAAGGGAGCCCTGTTTTACGTAACGCTGTTGCCGGATGGTATAAAAAGTGGTACGCAGTGGAGTTGGATGCCGACACTGAAATTCTTCCATTAATAGGCAGCAAAGAAGGCATCATGCATATTTGTATGACTTATTTTGAGGCAGGTGTAGGTGTGCTGATTCCCAATCCCGGCTATCCAACTTATAGCAGTGCGGTTAAAATTGCAGGTGCAACACCGCTCTATTACGATCTAAATGAGGGCAATAATTATCATCCTGATTTTGAAAATATCACCCGGTTGATACAGGAGTTTGAACAACGGGCACCAGGTAACCGGGTAAGTGGAATGTTTGTAAATTATCCACACATGCCAACAGGCC